>JAVHRO010000100.1:0-2324 GCA_036171675.1 Vicingus sp.
TCGTCAATATAATATTCACCTAGTTTAAAATACACATCAGTTAACGTGATCTTATTTTTAGATTTAAAAGCATAAACTAAAGCACTATCTATATAGGTAAATTTCATTCCGTTTTTTTGGTCTCTACTTATTCTAGATAACAAATTATACGAAAGAGCTACGTTTGAGTATTTTTTTTGAATAATTCCAATTTTAATACTATTGTAGCAATTTTCAACTGCCTCAACAATATTCGAAGCAAAATATTTTTCTAAAGCATAATCGTAGTATGCAAGTGGTAAATTATTAGTTAGTCGATTACTTTTATAAATGTCAATGCTATTCTTATAATAAAATAATGAAGAGTCTCTAATCCCATCAAGAAAGTATAAATGGGCAATCTGTGAACTTAATTCTCCCGCTAACTCATGATAATCTTTGGATTTTTCAAAAAGTAAAAGCGATTTCTTAAGATTATTCAATGCTTGACTTTTGTCTGATTTAGCAATAGGTAAATTCCCAAGTACTGAATAATAGAAAGCACTATCAGCTGTTGTTTTAAGTGTAGTTTTTAAATCAGCTAGTTTTTTTTCGATAAACAATTGATAATTGGTATTCTTGGTTGATTCACTCAAAGCGTTCAACATTTTTAACTTGTCGAGGGTCTGTTTTTTAGTTAAATAAATAGATTCCAAGCTATCTGTTGTAGATTTAGTTTGAGCTTGTGCGATAGGAATACAGAAAAGAAAACAGATTAAAAAATTGAATATAAATTGAATTGATAACGTTCGCATAAAATAATAAGTTCAAAAATATTTTTAAAAGTAGCCAAAAAACGATAATCATTCAACACTTAACGTTTATCGTTTAAAACAGTACGTATGATAAATGGAAAATATTTAGTCTTAAAAGTTGAGAACCTTTGAAGAAAAAATACAAAGAATTATGAAAAAAGGATTACTAACAGCAGCACTAATTGGTGCATTTAATTTTTTGGGTCAAGCAGAAGGGTTAAAAAATCTTACTTCTGGTTCAATTCTTACAAATAACGCCACATTTAATGGTGGGGTTGAATGTTCGTATGCCGACAACAATGGTAATTTTTATATAGCAGGAGCAAGTAAAGAGCCAAATTCCGATTTTGATTGCTTCAATCTTTTTTATCAACCAGCTGGAACAACAGGATTTTATTTTTATTTCAACAAATACAATTCTGCAGGTGTAATGCAATTTTCAAAGCTATTAACAACTACAAGTACTTCTACATCAACAAATATTGGGATAAGAGGTATAACTGCCGACGCTTCTGGGAATGTTTATATTACTGGAACTTTTGATGCTACTGTTGATTTTGATCCTTCAGGTTTAACTTCAAATCTAACTTCAACAACAGGAAAAACGTTTCTTGCTAAGTACGACAATAGTGGCTCATTGGTATGGGCTAAAAATTTTGGTGGCTTAAGCTCAAGTTCTAACACTATTGTTCCTGAAGATGTCGCAATTAACCCAACAAATGGCAAAATATTTATTGCCGGATGGTATATTGGCAATACTGCACCCGTAGTTGATTTTGATCCAGGAACTGCAAATACTAACACTTATGGAATGTTAGGAGCACATTGTGGTTTTTTTGCTTCATACAATCCTGCTGATGGTAGCTATGTTACAAATTCACAATGGGCTGCTATTAACAACACTTACACATCTACAGATCATGTTGAAATTAAACATATTGCTTTTGACAACGCAAATAACATTTATGCTGTTGGTTATTTTAAAAACACACTTGTAAGTACTGGCGGTTTAAATATACCGTACACAAATCAAAATGGGTTTATAGTTAAAAAACCAGCAACATCAGCCGGTAACACACAAGATGATATTGCAACAGCTATTGGAATTTATGCGTATGACATTTCTATTGATGCCAGTAACAATGTTTATGTAGGTGGAGATATAGGCACCTCTGGCATGGTTGCAAAATACAATTCAAGCTTAGTTCAATCATGGTTAAAGTATCCTAATACAATTATTAATAGTATAGATCTTAATTCAGCAAATCAACTTTATGCTGTTGGCGGTGGCGGTGTTTTCGCACAATTATACAACTCAAATGGTGGAACTGTTTTTGGAACAAATGGATTACAAATTCCTAATAGTTCTGGTTTTTTACAAACTTATACAAAAGAAGTAAAGGTTATAGGAAATAATGTTTTAATTGGTGGTGATTTAACTTATTCTGGTAGCACTTATGGAAGCCAAGATATTGGATTTAATTATGATACTATTTTAGTTGGTAATAATGCAATATATAAACGTCAATTTTGGGGTATTTATGTGCTTGA
>JAVHRO010000101.1:0-11557 GCA_036171675.1 Vicingus sp.
GGTTTGACACATTCTGCGGTCAAACGCCCAGCTTTTCCAAGTGCCAACCGTTGTGTGTAATGCATAAAAGCCGAAGCACAAGCAAATAAGTACCTGAAAAAGGTACACATTTGCTTTTTTGCCAACGCTCGAAAAAACGGATAAACAAATGAATTTCAGAGAAAGAAAAGAAAGATTAGACTATTTGCTTGAAATGATTGAAAAAGGGCAATGTGTATCTTTAATACAAGTAGCAGAGAAATTTAATTGTTGCAGCAAGACAGTTGAAAGAATGATTTTTAAACTTCGCAAGGATGGTTATAACATTAGATATTGCAGAAAATTACAAAAATATAAACTTGTCGATAAAAAAATATCGCTCATCGCTTGAAAATGTCGATTTGCTATTGTTACTTTCGCATCGTTAAAAAATGTTGCAACAGTTTAACAAATTAAACTCCAATTAAGGGGATATTATTAATTCTAAATCTTATAAAAATGAAAAAGATTAAATTAGATGGCAAACTAAAATTAAACAAAGAAACCATCGCAAAATTAAATGATGAACAAATGAATAGCGTTAAGGGGGGGTTTTTGTCTATCTGGTCATGTGTCAATGGCGGTTCTAGATGTTGCAATGGCGGTGGAACTACACCTGACCCATGTGGTGACACTCAATGTGCGGAAACTGTTTGTCATCTTTAATACAATAATCAAAGAAACTACATTAGTTGTGGTTTCTTTGATTTTAAATTTTCTTACAGTAATCTATAAAACTTAATGAAACTATTAACTATTGTATTGCTTTATGTTTTTTCATTAACTGTTAGTGGGCAAGACTATTTTTTAAGTAAAAAAAAATTATTAAAAGATTATAGAGAATATATCTCCATTTTAAAAGATAAACACGCAGGAGTTTATAGGTATAATACAAAGCATGAATTTAAAAATTTCACTGATAGTTTAAGACATGAAATAACTGATTCCATATCTGTCTATGAATTTTATAAAATTATAAGTCTTGTTAACGCTAAATTAGGGTGTGGACATAGTAAAGTGGATTCGCCAAAAGATTGGATAGAAAATGATGTCCTTCCTCCTTTTTCTTTATATAGTAGTCAAGGAAAGTATTTTGTTTGGCATGATTTATCAATACAAGGGTTAAATCTCGAAAATAAAGAAATACTATCAATTAATGGCATTCTTATCAATTCAATTATTGAGGAAATAAAATCATATATTCCAGCAGATGGATATATTGATACAGGTAAAAAACAAAATACAGAGAAACTCTTTCCTTTATATTTTGCAAAATATTATAGTCGCAATACAGAAAATATTTTATCTTATAAAGATGATGATGAAAGTGATTGTTCTGTTATCTTACAGTCACAAAATATAAATTCATTAATTGAAAGAAGTAAAACTCTGTATCCAGTAAATAATTCTATTATATCAACAAGTAATGAACTAAACTATTACTATCTAAAAATTAATTCTTTTTTTATGGATACTGTTGAATTTAAAAATAGAATAGATAGTATATTTAATATTATCGTTAAAGAATCTCCTAAAAATCTAATTATAGATTTGAGAGAAAATAGTGGAGGAAAAATAGTCAATGAATATTATTTACTTTCCTATTTAATAAAAAACAAAATAGAAACTCTTATAAAAAGAGAATATAAAATAAATAAAAAGAAATTCCAAGAAGACACAAATGTATTAGGAATTATTTTTCCTAAAAATGTATATTTTTTTAAGAACATATATTTTATAATGGATGGCTTAACATATTCTGCTGCTGGTGAGTTTTTATCAATCGCTAAACATTATCAATTAGGAACATTTATAGGTGAAGAGACAGGAGCTGCTAATGATGGTTGTAATGCAGGTAAAAAGTCATATACCTTAAAATATTCAAGATTTGTGTTTAATGTGCCTGATTATAAGTACACATTCGAAGGCACATCATCTGCTAAAGGTAGGGGTATATTTCCTGATTACCCAGTAACATATACAAAAAAAGATATGATAAGTAATACTGATGTCGCTCTAAACATAATTAATCAGTTAATAAATGGACAAATCTCTGCGAAGTAAAATTGAAATAAAACTAGAAGAAATAAATCAAATTATAATGAACGATCTCAATCTGTTCAAAAATAATATGCCTTGTGGACTTTTTTCTGGCAATATGGATAAAGCTATTTTTTTGCTTAATTATTATAATTATTCTAAAAATTTATCCTCGTACAATAAAATGATAGAGATAATTCAGCACTCTCTAAATCAATTTAAAAAAGGTATGATTAATTCAGACATCATGGCGGGTGGGCTATCAGGTTACTTATTTAGCCTAAAATACTTTGAAAACCAAAAGATACTTGATTTAACAGAAATCATAGATTTAGAAGAAATCGATTATTTGCTAATCTCCAATATGGAAAATTACTT
The DNA here is from genome assembly GCA_036171675.1 of Vicingus sp. Taxonomy (GTDB): domain Bacteria; phylum Bacteroidota; class Bacteroidia; order Flavobacteriales_E; family Vicingaceae; genus Vicingus. The sequence continues at coordinate 2,437 of JAVHRO010000101.1, forward strand.
TAGAATAAAAAATTTAGACTTTTTTTATGGAGGGTTAGGAATAGGTGCTTATTTTATAAGTTTCAAATCAAATAATCAAACTTCGAAAAATATAAATAAGCTATTACAATGCTTATTGCAAAATAAAGTTGAATATGATTCGTTTTCAACATATTGGAACATGGATGTTAAAACATTTTATGATAATTCTGGAATTAACTTAAGTTTATCTCATGGTCAATCAAGTGTTCTTTCAATTTTAACTAAAATAAAAAGCCAAAGTTCTGCTATAAGAGACCTTGATATTAAATTACTAGATGAGTTATTGTCAGGAACTCTCAATTTGTTTTACCTCGTAACCTCCGAACTAAAAATAAATGAAGGTGAGTATATTATTCCTAACTGGATAAGAAAAGAAGGATGTTATGAAAATTCTCGATTAGCTTGGTGTTATGGTGATTTAAGTAATTCCTATACACTTTTTAAAGCTGCACATATTATAAAGAATAAAAAGTTAAAAAAAATTGCATTAAATATCGCATTAAATACCTGTACTATAGATTCCAAAAAAAAAGCAGGTGTGTTTGATGCTGGAATATGTCATGGATCAGCAGGTATAGCCCATATTTATAATAGAATGTATCGCTACACCAAAAGAGCAGAATTTAAAGAAGCAACTAATTACTGGATAGAAGAAACCTTAAAAATGGCAACTCATGAAGATGGATTGGCAGGATATAAATCATGGGGGGGATCAGAAGGTTGGGTTAATGATGATAGTTTGTTAGGTGGTATATCAGGAATAGGTTTAGCTCTTTTGTCTCATATAAGTAACGAAGAACCAATGTGGGATAGTTGTTTATTATTAAATTAAGTAGTTTTTGCGATGATAAAAATAACTATTGCTTTAGTATTTATTTGTTTCAACTTACTAAAAGTTGAAGCAAATAAGAATGAGATAGATTCTTTGCAAATAGCAGGGCTATGTAAAGTTTGGGGATTCATGAAATATTATCATCCAGATATTGCAAAAAACAAAATAGATTGGGATAGGGTTTTAATTGATAACTATTCGGAATTTACAGAGGATAATAGTTTTGAATCTTACAATAAAAAAATTATCAACTTTATTAATACTGTAAGTAAAAATAAGTTTAAGAAAAAAGTTAATGAAGAGCAATTTAAGGTAATAATTGAAAATAGAATAGAAAATTTAGAAAATTTTAGATTTTTAACCGATACTATTAAATATAGTAACCGTATCTCTTTCTCATGGATTAATGATTCAATCTTTTCACTAGAAACAAAAGAAGAACTATGCAAAATTCTTATTAACTATAAGCCAATAAAGCATAAAAATCTAAAAGGTAGAATAGTCGTAAAACATAAAGAAAATGAATTTAAAGAACTGGATTCAATTACAGAGCCATATAGAATATTGTCTCTCTTTAGATACTGGAATATCATTAATTATTTTTCTCCATATAGACACTTATCAGATAATAACTGGAATGATATATTAGTTAAATCTATAAATAATTTTATAGAAGCAAAAGATTATGAAAGTTACATCAATCAACTTATTTTATTATCCACTAAAATAAATGATTCGCATGGCTTTTATCGTTACACTGATTATAAGTATAAACAACCAAATAATAAAACCGACAATATTACAAAAAAGAAAAACGGTTATATCCCCTATAACTTTAAGTTAATTAATAACTCTATTGTTGTTTCAAAGATTCTTACTGATTCTACTCTACTTTGTGTTGGTGATACAGTAATTGATATAAATAATACTAATTTGAAATTATTAAAAAATAAAAGAAGCTTTTCCACAGTCCAATCTGCCAACCATTATTACGAAACAACATTATCAAACTACTATGATACAGCATTCAATCTTATAACTATAAAGAATCAAGATACAATAGTATTTTATGAAAATAAAAGTGTAAGTGGGAAAACGAAAGTAGACTCTCGATATAGAAAAGAGCCTTATTATTATTCCATCAATGATAATGTTGGCTATATTGAATTAACTCAAATAAAATTTAGCCAATTAAAAAAAGCTTGGAAAGAGTTTAGACACAAAGACCAAATTATTTTTGACTTAAGAGGGTATCCTGAAACAATAGCTTGGTTAGCACTCCCTCATTTATTAAGTAACAAACCAAAGAGAGTAGCGAAGTATTATTATCCGAATAAAAATTACTCAGGTACGTTCATTAAAAATGAGAAAGATTTAACTTATCGTTTTTGGTTTGTAAAGCCATTCGTGTTATTTAAGAGAAGATATGAGGATAAAAATTATATCGTATTAATTAATAATGAGACTATATCGCAATCTGAAACTGTATGTATGATGTTTAAAGCTTATGCAAATAATTTAACCTTTATTGGGACACCTACAGAAGGAGCAAATGGTGATATTTCATCAATTTATTTGCCAGGGAGTATCTATTTTAATTTTTCATCCTTAGATTGGCAATTTCCTGATGGGACTCAACTTCAAAGGAATGGTATTATTCCTGACATATATGTAAAGACTAACATAGAGGACATAAAACTTGAGAAAGACGCAATTTTAGGGTCCGCTATTAAATATTCAAGTGATGGGATTAAAAAAAATTAAAAAGGAAGTGCAACAAGACTCTCCTTTAAAGGGTTAAAGCCGTAAAGAATTCGATTTACTGTTCAGATTACTTACGCACCTTTGCATAATTGTAGTATGCCGAAAATGCTCTTTGCGAAGTTAACCAAAATATAGAGTAGGCGTTATTTAATATTCAATATTATGAAAAAAATTAAATTAGATGGTAAATTGAAACTAAACAAAGAAACCATCGCAAAATTAAATGATGAGCAGATGGATAAGGTAAAAGGAGGCTTTTTGTCTATTTGGGGATGTGCATCAAACCATAACTCACATGGAAATCAATGCTGTTGTGATGTAACTTGTCCTGACTACCACGTTGATTAAAAACTAAAGAAATAGGATGAAAAAATGCTATTTTTCGTCCTATTTCATTAAGCTAATTTATGACCTATACCTACCACCCCAAACAAATACTTCGTACCCCACTAAAACCTTTAAAAACAAGTTTTAGTAAACAAGAATTGCAACAACTTTTTGTGCAAAAAGAGATGCAAGAAGCGTTATTTTTAGCATCGCCCAATTTATTAGCCGAATGTAAAAAATGGCTCAACCAAGAAATTACCGATACGATAGAAGAAGAAAAATTAATTTTTTCATTATTAAAATATGCTATACGTATGCACAGCCGTTGCACACCTTATGGTTTGTTTGCAGGTTGCGGTATCATCAATAATCTTTCCGATAACTACACCATTCTCCCCTTTGGTGAGATGCCGATAGGCAGAGGGGAAAGGGATAGAAACACCCGTTTAGACATGAACTTTACTTGTGCTTTAGCACAAGAATTGGCAAAATTGCCATTCATACAACCCTATCTTAAATTCTACCCCAACACTAGCCTTTATAATTTGCAAGACAAGATACGCTATGTAGAATATCAATACAAAGAAAACCGAAGAATCCATCAAATTAGTGCGGTTGACAGCTCTGTTTATTTACAAACCATTTTACAAAAAGCACAACATGGAGCAACATTAAACGAACTATCCAAAACTATTGTTGATGACGAAATTACCACAACCGAAGCTTTCGAATTCTTACAAGAAATTGTAAGTGCACAACTAATTGTTAGTGAATTGGAACCTGCTGTTACAGGGGACGAATTACTAACACAAATTTTAAGTGTAATTTCTCCCCTTGAGGGGAGATTAAGAGGGGTGATTTCTGGAGAAGATACAACCCAACTTCAAAACATCATTAATATACTTCAAAACACACAAAAACAACTCAACAAAATTGATGAACAAATAGGAAATTCCATTTCAATTTATGAAGAATTGGCTCAAAGCCTAAAACAATTAAACATTCCATTTGAATTAAGTAAACTTTTCCAAACTGATTTATATATTAATGCTTCCCCTACTACTCGTCATTCCTTACGAAGCGATAGCGTAGATAAGGAATCTATTCAAAACAAGGAGCAGATTCCTGATAATTTTTCCGCTACGCTACAAAATTTCAGGAATGACGTTGCAGATGGGGAGGCATTGAGCGATGGAAGCTCTCCCCCTTCGGGGGAGTTGGAAGGGGCTTTAGATGGGGCTTTAACCATCCTCAATCAACTTACTCAAAAACCAACAAAGACCAACTTATCCGAATTTCAACGTAAATTTTACGAAAGGTACGAAGACAAAGAAGTAGCATTACAAGAAGCATTAGATAACGAAACAGGTATTGGTTACGCCCAAAACACCAATCACACAGGAGATGTAAATCCGTTGGTTAATGATATTATGTTGCCTTATGATAACAACCGAGAAACAGAATTAAAATGGAATAAAAAGCAATCATTTTTGTTTCGCAAACTGTTAAAAGCACAACAGGAACAACAACAAACAATACAACTTACAGCTAATGAGGTAAAAGACTTTGAAGCCAACTGGAACGATTTACCTGATAGTTTTTCGGTAATGTACAAACATTTAGGTAAACGAAATGGTGCTAATTTATTAGCATTAAATAGTGTTGGAGGTTCTAGTGCTGTAAATTTATTGGGTAGGTTTGCATCCAGCAACACTGAGATAGAAAAATTAGTTGTTGAAATAGCTGAAAAAGAACAAGAAAATCATCCCAATGTTATACTTGCCGAAATAGTTCATTTACCCGAAAGTAGGACTGGTAATATTTTAATGCGACCAGTTTTTCGAAAATACGAAATACCTTATTTGGCAAAATCTGCTTTGCCACTCGAACAACAAATAACATTAGATGATTTATTCCTTTCTATAAAAAATAATCAACTTTATTTACGTTCAAAACGATTAAACAAACAAATTATTCCACGTTTAGGCAATGCACACAATTATTCATTTAATGCACTTCCTGTTTATCAGTTTTTATGCGATTTTCAAACTCAAAACCAACGAGGAGGCTTGTTTTTTGATTGGGGTAATTTAACCACCGAATTTTCTTTCCTCCCTCGTGTAGAGATAGAAAACGTAATTATTTCGTTAGCCACTTGGCAACTAAAAAAAGAGCAGTTTCAAGAATTATTGGATAAAAAAGAACCCATTTTAATTCTATCCAAAAAATGGCAAGAAAAATGGCAATTGCCCGATTTAGTTTTATTAGCTGATGGTGATAACGAACTATTGATTAATCTTACTGACGAATTGAGTTTAAAAATGTTTGTTGCAGAAATTAAAAAACGACCAACCATAACACTCAAAGAGTTTTTATTTGATGAAAAAACGGCTATTGTAAGAGATGAACAAGGGAATGCTTACACCAACGAATTTATAGCCATACTTCAAAAAGAACCAACAATTAACCCCACTCGTCATTCCTTACGAAGCGATAGCGTAGATAAGGAATCTATTCAAAACAATGAGCAGATTCCTGATAATTTTTCCGCTACGCTACAAAATTTCAGGAATGACGTTGCAGATGAGAAGGCATTGAGCACTGGTAAAGTCCTCCCCTTCGGGGAGGTTAGAAGAGGCTTCTCACTCGGTTCGGAATGGCTTTACTACAAAATTTATTGTGGCATAAAAACAGCCGATAGAATTTTAACAGAAGTTATCAAACCATTAACCGAACATTTGCTAGAACAACAACTTATTGATAGTTGGTTTTTTATTCGTTATGCTGACCCAGATGTTCATTTAAGGAATCGTTTCCATTTTACTGATTTAAACCATATTGGAACAGTTATACAACTATTTAAAAATGCAATTGCCGAATATGAACAAACCGGGTTAGTTTGGAAAATTCAAACCGACACCTATCAACGGGAAATGGAACGGTATGGTGCAAACACTATGATATTGAGCGAACAACTTTTTTATTACGACAGCCAATGTATTGTTGATATGTTAGATAGGATTGATGGTGATGAAGGAGAAGAAATACGTTGGTTATTTGCCATAAAAGCCGTTGATGTTTTATTGTCTGATTTTAACTATTCCATGGAGCAAAAAAGTGAGTTAATGGAAAACTTAAAAACAGGATTTGCATTAGAATTTAACATGAACAAAGATCTAAAAATGCAGATAGATAAAAAATTCAGAACACATAGAGAAATTATTACCCAAGTATTAAATAATGAAAATGGTGAAACAAGCGAATTTCAACCTTTGTTTGAATTGTTAGAACAAAAATCAGAAAGCATAACACCTTTAGTAACTGAAATCTTAACTATTCAACAAAAAGACCAATTACAACTACACTTAAATGATTTGTTGGCAAGTTATATTCACATGTTATTGAACAGACTATTTAAAAATAAACAACGAATGCACGAAATGGTTATTTATGATTTTATGTGGCGAACCTATCATTCGGAAATAGCTAAACAAAAACACCTTAAAAAACAATTAGTCAACTAATGGCATTCCCTTTCTATAAACAACCCGATGCCATGGATTGCGGACCAACGTGTTTGCGAATTATTGCTAAACATTATGGTCGGAATATTTCTTTAGCCAAACTACGCCAATTATCCGAAACCACTAGAGAAGGAGTTTCTTTAAGAACATTAGCCAATGCAGCCGAAAAAATAGGTTTTCGAACATTGGCTGGCAAAATGAATCTCGAAAAATTAGTAGAGGAAGCCCCTTTGCCTTGTTTAATCCATTGGGGACAATATCATTTTGTTGTTGTATATAAAATTCAAAAAGATAAAGTTTACGTTTCCGACCCAGCCCATGGTTTATTAGAATATTCTAAAACTGATTTTCTAAAAAATTGGATAGGTAACAATGCTGATGATAAAACTCAGGAAGGAATTGTTTTGTTACTTGACCCTACACCAAAACTAAATCAATCTGAAAATGATGATAATGTAGAAAATCGGCAAGGATTTTCTTTCCTTTTTCAATACCTGTTTCGCTACAAAAAATTTTTAGTTCAGCTAATTATTGGATTACTGGCAGCCAGTTTACTGCAATTGATTTTTCCTTTTTTAACGCAAAGTGTGGTGGACGTTGGTATTCAAAATCAAGACATTAACTTTATTTACCTCATTTTGGCAGCCCAACTTTTTTTGTTTTTAGGCAGAACAACTATCGAAATTATTAGAGGTTGGATTTTACTCCACCTTAGTACTCGCATTAACATTTCCTTAATCTCTGACTTTTTTATTAAACTCATGAACCTGCCTATTGCATTTTTCGACACCAAAATGACAGGCGACATCATGCAACGTATCAACGACCACCAACGTATCGAAAACTTACTGACCACCTCGTCTTTAAACGTGTTATTTTCCATGTTTAACCTTGTTATTTTTGGGGGAGTTTTAGCTTGGTACAGCATGAATATTTTTGCTATCTTTTTGGTGGGGAGTTTGCTGTATTTTGGTTGGATAATGCTTTTTTTAAAACGTAGAAAAGACCTCGATTACAAGCGTTTTACACAAATGAGTGGCGAACAAAGTAAAGTAATGGAGTTAATCAACGGTATGCAGGAAATTAAACTCCACAATGCCGAACAACAAAAGCGTTGGAGTTGGGAATACGTACAAGCCCGATTGTTTAAAATTGAAGTAAAACGCTTAACATTAGACCAAACTCAAAATATCGGTTCTAACTTCATTAATGAAGTAAAAAATATACTCATTACCATATTTTCCGCCAAATTAGTAATAGACGGACAGCTTACTTTAGGTATGATGCTATCTATATCGTACATTATTGGGCAACTCAACTCTCCTATTTTACAGTTAATTGGGTTTATTCATTCGGCACAAGATGCAAAAATAGCCTTAGAACGTTTATCAGAAATTCATAATCGGGAAGACGAAGAAAAAGTTGGAGATGAAAAAATTCAAGAAATACCATTCTTGGCATTGAGAGATGGAAACTCCTCCCCTTCGGGGAGGTCGGGAGGGGCTTTGTCGTTAAAAAATGCTCATTTTCGTTATACAGGAAGCTCTGAAGAAGTATTAAAAGGATTGGATTTAATCGTTCCAGCAAACAAAGTTACTGCCATAGTTGGAGCAAGCGGAAGCGGAAAAACCACTTTAATGAAATTGTTGCTAAAATTTTACGAACCTAATCAGGGAGAGGTTAATTTAGGGCAACATCATTTAGCCAACATTTCGCACCATGCTTGGCGAGAACACATTGGCGTGGTAATGCAAGACGGCTACATTTTTAACGATACCATTGCCAACAACATTGCTATTGGTGCTGAAATTATAGACAAAGAACGATTAAAGAAAGCCGTTGAAGTAGCTAATATTAAAGAATATATTGAGCAATTGCCTTTAGGTTACAACACAAAAATTGGTATAGAAGGCGTTGGAATGAGTGGCGGACAAAAACAACGCTTATTTATTGCCCGAGCAGTATATAAAAACCCGAAATATATCTTTTTTGATGAAGCCACCAGTTCGTTAGATGCCAACAACGAAAAAATTATTATGGAAAATTTGAATCAGTTTTTTAAAAATAAAACAGCCGTAGTTATTGCACATCGTTTAAGTACAGTAAAAAATGCCGACCAAATTGTGGTTTTAGACAAAGGAAAAATCATTGAAAAAGGAACACACAACGAATTAATTAACCTAAAAGGAAGTTATTATCACTTGGTTAAAAACCAGTTGGAATTAGAAAAGATAAATGCCTGAAACTACTGAAATAGCAAAAGAAACATTAAAAAATGTGAACCAAAACGGTATCGCTAAAAAAGTTGCTATTCCTAAAATTGAGCAAATCCGTTCAGACGAAGTACAAGAGATAATTTCTGCTGTTCCTAGTTGGATGATTCGTTGGGGAATTACGCTGATTTTTGGATTAATTCTAATGCTTATTGCCTTGTCGTGGCTGATAAAATACCCCGATATTATTTTTGGAAATGCAACATTGACCACTTTAGAACCTCCTGTAAAATTAGTGGTTAAAAGTTCTGGAAAGTTGACTAATGTTTTACTTGTAGATGGCTCAACGGTTGAAAAAAATCAAGTAATTGCTGAAATGGAAAATCCTATAACGCAAGAAGGAATTGAGTTTTTGAAAAATTATGTATTGGAAATTAGAG
>JAVHRO010000102.1:0-2310 GCA_036171675.1 Vicingus sp.
TTCCTGTTCCTAATTACATAACCGATAATCTTAAACCTGGTTTTGGTCAGCGACCATATCAAATAGAATCGTTTCAGCGTTACATACTTTGTCATACTGAAGATTTTGAAGGCAGACCTAAAAAGCCATTTCACTTGTTGTATAATATGGCAACAGGAAGCGGAAAGACTTTGGTAATGGCTGGTTTGATGCTCTACTTGTATGAAAAAGGTTTTAGGAACTTCTTGTTTTTCGTAAACTCAAACAACATTATCAAGAAAACTAAAGACAACTTTTTGAATCCACAGGCTTCAAAATATTTGTTCAACGACAAAATTGTAATTGACGGCAAAGAAGTTTACATCAAAGAAACAGATACCTTTGAAAGTGCTGATGATAAAAACATCAATATCAAATTCACGACTATTCAGCAACTTCATATTGACTTAAATAATACCAAAGAGAACAGCGTTACTTACGAAGATTTTAAGGACAATAAAATGGTGCTTATTGCTGACGAAGCCCACCATTTAAGTTCAGCAACAAAAAACAACGGTAATTTATTTGGCAGTTGGGAAGGAACGGTAATTGAAATTCTAAAACAGAATTTCGACAACATACTTTTAGAATTTACCGCTACGCTTGACTATGATAATACCGAGATTTTAAAAAAATATCAGGACAAAGTAATTTTTAAATACGACCTTGCTCAATTTAGAATTGACAAATATTCTAAAGAAATAAATCTTATCAGGTCAGGCTTTGACCAACAAGAAAGAATTATACAGGCATTGATTTTAAACTTGTATCGTCAAGAGTTGGCAACAGCAAACAATATCAATTTGAAGCCAGTAATTCTGTTCAAAGCAAAAAAAACAATCAAGGAATCAGAACAAAACAAAGTAGATTTTCACAATCTCATTGATATACTATCAGCCCAACTGGTTGACCAAATAAGAAATACAGCAACAGTTTCTATAGTTCAAAAAGCGTTCAACTTCTTTAGCTCCATCAATATTTCATCAGCCGAAATTTCAAGAAGAATAAAATCGAATTTCCGTTTTGAAAATTGCATCAGTGCAAACAACGATGAAGAAGCTGAAAAAAATCAATTGCTTTTAAACACACTGGAAGATGAAAATAATCCAATCCGTGCCGTTTTTGCCGTTCAAAAATTGAACGAAGGTTGGGACGTTTTGAATTTGTTTGACATTGTTCGTTTGTATGAAGGTCAGAACACAGGAGGAACAAATACCACCGTTGGAGCAACAACGCTTGCAGAAGCACAATTAATCGGTAGAGGTGCAAGATATTTCCCTTTTGCATTAGAAGAAGGACAAGACAAATACACAAGAAAATATGATGACGACCAAGCCAATGATTTAAAAATACTGGAAGAACTTTATTACCATACAAAAGAGGACAGCCGATATATTTCGGAATTGAAGAAAGCCCTTGTTGAATCTGGAATTTATGAGGACGAGGACAGGTTGGTAACAAAACAACTTACTCTAAAATTAGATTTTAAGGAAACCGATTTTTATAAAACTGGTAAAGTTATATTCAACAAAAAAGTTGAGAAAAGCTACAACAACGTAAAATCGTTTGCCGATTTCGGAGTTTCAAAACGAAACTTTGCTCATACTCTATCCTCGGGAATTGGTAGAATGTCAGGTGTTTTCAATACAGAAGAAGAAACCACAACCGACAAGGTAGAAAGTAAAGACATCAAATTTTCAGCAATTTCAAAACACATTGTTCGTTTTGCTTTGGCACAAAATCCATTCTTCTATTTCGCCAGTTTAGAAAGGTATTTTCCAAATGTTGGTTCGCTGTCCAATTTCATTGACAGCATCAACTATTTAGGAAGTTTGGAAATTACTTTTAATGGCTCTAAGTCAAGACTTGCTGACATAACAAACAATGATTATTTACTATCTATTCAAGGACTTTTACAAAGTATTGAATCTGAAATAAAATCAAACTTGACAGAGTTTGAAGGTTCTGCCTACATCAAAGAATATGTTCACAAGATTTTCAAAGACAAGGAAATTAAAGTTTACAAAGAAAGTGAAAGAGCCGACGGACAAGAAGCACTTGTCGCAAATGAACCTTGGTATGTTTACAATGCAAATTATGGAACAAGTGAGGAAAAATCTTTTGTAGCAATGTTTGCCAGACGTTTTGAGAGTTTAGGACAAAAATTCAAAAATATTTATTTAATCCGTAACGAAAGAGAAATCAAAATCATTGACAAACTCGGCAGAGCTTTTGAACCTGACTTTATTTTATTCTGCAAACAGAAAAAAGATAAGGAACTGACTTATCAAG
>JAVHRO010000103.1:0-37664 GCA_036171675.1 Vicingus sp.
TTTTTGAGATAAAAAAAAGAGGCTGTCTATTTCTTTTTAGACACCCTCTTTTTTTATCAAGATAAATATTCATTATTTAGCCAGTTTTTAGATAATAAGTACTTCCCTTCAATTCGATCCATTAGCTGACGGATTAATTTTCCTATTTTTTTACGTAAATTATATTTCGCCCCTCTGGGGCTAGCTAAACAGGTAATTCATTTTCTACCAAGATTATACCCCTCTGGGGCAGTATGTAGCTCCCAATAGGAGTATAATCTTGGTAGAAATAGAGTGCAACATACTAGATAAGCTCCATAGGAGCGAAATATAAAAGGGATATTTGTCGTACCAACTCAATTTTTACAGATGAGTAGGTCGTATAAAAAACAATATATTTGCAATGTGAAAAAATTATTACTCGACATTAATAACAAAGAAGCTTTCCAGCAAAACTTAATCCATCATTTTAAGGATGCTAAGTATTTGTTTTTCTTCAATTCAAATAACGAAAATGCGAATATTTTAGCCGTTTCAAACAGCGAAAAGGTGATGGAAAATAACTGGAAAATTGGTTTTATTTCGTACGATTATAAAAACCAAATTGAACAATTATCATCGAACCATACCGATGAAATTGGGTTTCCTGATGAGTTTTTTTTCTCGCCACAGTTGTTGGTAGAATTTTCTGAACATAAAATCAATATCAATTTCGATGAAAAAATTTATAACGAAGCCAATTTAAAAGCTTTAGTACACCAATTAAGTAGTCAAGAAATTAAAAAAAGTGAAACATTATCGGTTAAAATGTTGCCAGTTGTAACCAAAGTAAACTACCTTAAAAACGTAGTAAAACTTAAAAACCACATTCAATTAGGCGATATTTACGAAATAAATTACTGTCAGGAATACGTTGCGCAAGAAGTTGAAATTAATCCGATAGACACCTATTTTAAACTCAATAAAAAATCGCCAACGCCCTTTTCGTGTTTTGTAAAGTTTAACGATAAGTTTTTGCTTTGTGCTTCTCCCGAAAGGTTCATTTCAAAACAAGGTAATAAAATTATTTCTCAACCTATAAAAGGAACCATAAAACGAGGAGCAACGATTCAAGAAGATGAAACTCTAAAAACACAATTACAAAACGATCCAAAAGAGCGAAGTGAAAACATTATGATTGTTGATTTGGTTCGTAACGATTTGTCTAAAATTGCAAAACGCAACAGCGTAAAAGTTGATGAGTTGTGCGAAATTTATACCTTTCCTCAAGTGCATCAAATGATATCAACTATAAGCGCTGAATTGGATGAAACGATTGATTTTAAAACAATTATTCATGCGCTTTTTCCGATGGGTTCAATGACTGGTGCTCCAAAAATAAGAGCTATGCAATTGATAGAGCAATACGAACATTCCAAGCGTGGACTTTTTTCTGGAACTGTTGGCTACATTAAGCCTAACGGTGATTTCGATTTTAATGTGGTGATTAGAAGTATTTTATACAATAGTTCATTAAAAAATTTATCGTACTTTGTAGGAGGAGCCATTACAAGTTTGTCCATTCCAGAAAACGAATATGATGAATGTTTACTTAAAGCTAAAGCAATTAAAGAGGTATTGAGTTTAAATGACTAAAAAGTTCGAAAAATATTATCAAATTCATGAGTTGTTTTCTAAGAACGATAAAATTCTTGTAACCGTTAGTGGAGGGCGAGATTCAGTGGCGATGGTTTATTTATTCAAAGCTGCAAAACTCAATTTTGGAATTGCTCATTGTAATTTTAAGTTGAGAGGGATTGAATCGGATAAAGACGAAAAATTTGTTCAAAATCTTGCAAAAGAATTAGATGTTCATTTTCATACTATTTCATTCAATACGATGGATTATTCTGTAGAAAACGGTATTTCTACACAAATGGCAGCGAGAGAACTTCGCTACAATTGGTTTGAGGAAATCCGATTAAAAAATGGATATCATTTTATTGCAACAGCTCATCATAAAAACGATGTTGCCGAAACAGTTTTAATTAATATAACTAAAGGCACTGGATTGAGTGGCTTACACGGGATTAAGAATAAAACAGGAAAAATTATTCGTCCATTGCTTGGATTGAATCGAGCGGAAATTGACAGTTTTATTAAAGAAAATAATATTGAATTTCGAGAGGATAAATCGAATGAAGAAACCAAATATGTTCGCAACAAAATCAGACATAACGTTATTCCTGAATTGGAAAAAATAAATCCTTCATTCATCGAAACGGTTATTAATGAAACTCAACAATTTTCAGAATTAGAAGAATTAGTTGAGCTTAAAATTGAAGAGGATAGAAAAAGCTGTTTTTTTAATAAGAATGGTGTTATTGAAATTGACATTAATAAATTGTTGATGTTAAAACCGCTAAGAACTTATGTTTATTATTTTTTAAAACCTTTTGGATTTAACTTTTCAGATGTAGTTGATGTGATGAATGCATTGGATAAGCAATCGGGTAAAACATTTTTTAGTAAATCACATCAAATAACGAAAGATAGAGATAGGCTGATAATAAATGAAATTAACAAAAAGGTTAATGAAGAGTTTATTATTAATGAATTAACTGATTTTTCTAAATTACCAATAAAAATAGTGGCTAATTTATTTAATGTCGCAAAGCAGCCATCGATAAAAAAAAATAAGCAATTTGCATATTTAGATATCGAAAAAATTAGTTTTCCTCTAACGTTTAGAAAATGGAAGTCTGGTGATAAATTTAAGCCATTTGGCATGAAGAATAACAAAAAATTGAGTGATTTTTTTATTGATGAAAAGCTGTCATTGTTGGAAAAAGAGAACACCTGGTTGCTTTGTACGAAAAATAAAATTGTGTGGGTAGTTGGGCATCGAATTGACGAGGATTTTAAAATTACTGCACAATCTAAAAATATACTGATTCTAGAACTCAAATGATTTTTATAGATCAAATCGGGCAACACCTAAAACTTGATTCAACTCCTAAAAGAATTATTTCGTTAGTTCCTTCCCAAACGGAACTCTTATATGATTTAGGTCTAGAAAATGAAGTAGTTGGAATTACAAAATTTTGTATTCATCCTAAAGATTGGTTTAATACAAAAACTAGAATTGGGGGAACAAAAACGTTGGATATCAAGAAAATAAAATCACTACATCCTGATTTAATTATTGCCAACAAAGAAGAAAACACCAAAGCACAAATCGAAGAACTACAAATGTTTTTTCCGGTTTATACAAGTAACATTTCTAATTTATTAGAGAGTTTAGCGATGATTCAAGTAATTGGAACGATGACCAATACCATTGAAAAAGCAAATGAATTAATCAGAAAAATTGAGTTCGATTTTAATCGATTGTCGAAGTTGAATTTTAAATCCAAAACAGCCTTATATTTAATTTGGAAAAATCCATTTATGGCTGTTGGAACATTAACTTTTATAAATGATATCATGAAAAGAGCTGGATTTATTAATGTGATCAATTCAAATGATAATTATCCAGTAATTGATGAAAGTGAATGGGCTACTTTAAATCCGGAAATAGTGTTGTTGTCATCAGAGCCTTATCCTTTTAAAGAAAAACACCTTTTTGAACTTCAAATTAGTTGCCCAAATAGCCAAATTTTGTTGGTTGATGGAGAAATGTTTTCTTGGTATGGATCTCGTTTAACAAAAACTGTTGATTATCTTTTTGACTTGTACCGTAAAATCGATTAACTTAGGAGAAAAATTAATATTATTATACTACAAACTAAAATATTGATATTGTGCACATTTGTTCTTTGCAGCACTGCACTATTTTCTCAAAAAATTGGTTTGGTGATGAGTGGAGGTGGCTCAAGTGGAATAGCCCATATTGGGGTGTTAAAGGCGTTAGAAGAAAATGGTATTCCTGTTGATTACATTACAGGAACTTCGATGGGAGCCGTTGTTGGAGCATTTTATGCTTCGGGCTATTCGCCAAAAGATATGGAAGAAATTTTTACTTCCGAACAATTTAGAAACTGGGCAGAAGGTGTTTTAGATAACGATTATGCTTATTATCTCAGAAAACGTGAGGAAGATGCCTCTATGGTAACGTTTAAACTTTCAACTGATACGAGTTGGCAAGCCAGTTTGCCTTCAAGTTTAATTTCGTCTGATGCTATTAATTATGGATTAATGACCTACTTATCTGCATCCATTACCAACGCAAAAGAAAATTTTGATAGTCTTTTTATTCCCTTTCGCTGTGCTGCATCAGATATTATTTCAAAAAAAGAGGTGATTTTTAGAAATGGGAAATTGGCAATGGCTGTAAGGGCTTCTATGGCTTATCCACTGTATTTAAAACCAATTTCTTATAACAAAATGTTACTTTTTGATGGTGGATTGTACAACAATTTTCCAGCAGATGTATTGTACAATGATTTTTCTCCTGACTATATTATCGGAAGTAATGTGTCATTTAATTTTGAGTTGCCTGATGAAGACAATGTTTTGTCTCAAATAAAATCAATTTTAATTGATGATACGGAATATTCAATTCCCTGTGAGGATGGAATTATAATTCATCCAGACGCAGAAAATTATGGAACATTTAATTTTAATTATAATAAAGAATTAATTCAAATTGGATATGATGCAGCTATGGCCAATATGGATGCAATAAAGTCAAAAATTTCGACATTTATTAATAAAGATGCACTTGACTATAAACGTAAAACATATAAATCTAAATTGCCCAAACTGATTTTTGATGATATTGAAGTTGGAGGGCTTAAAAGTGTACAAAATGAATATGTAGAAAATTCAATTCGTATTGGAAAGGATACGATTGGGGTGGATGCAATGTATCAGGAATATGTTAAGTTGTTGTCTGACGAGAAGCTTAAATCTATATACCCTGAAGCTATATACAACGAAAAGACCGGTTTTTTTACGTTAAATTTAAAAGCTAAGAAAGAACATAATCTATTTGTTTCTTTTGGTGGATTATTTTCTTCAAAACCTATAGATGAAGGTTTTGTAGGTGTTAAATACAATATTTTGAATAAAACAGCCTTGTCTATTAATGCGAATAGTTATTTTGGAAGGTTTCACAATTCAATTTTAGCAGGTTTTAGGATAGATTTTCCATTTAGAATCCCATTTTACTTCCAAACAACTTACAATATGGGAAGTTGGGATTATTTTAAGAGCAACAATAATTTTTTTGAGGATATTAAACCATCATTTCTTATTATCAACGATAAATATTTTAAAACTGAGCTTGGAATTCCTGTGTTTTATAGAGGTAAACTTGTTTTTGAAGGTAGTGTAGGTGAAATTGTAAATGAATATTATCAAACCAACAAGTTTTTATCTACCGATACAACTGATAAAACTTCATTTGATAATATTATGGGAGGAATTCATTATGAAAGAAATTCGTTAGACAAAATTCAATATGCTTCTTCAGGAAACTATTTTTCAATAAAGTATAAATATATAAAGGGAAAAGAAAATACCATTTTAGGTTCAACTTCCAATGACACTTTGGTTTATAAAAATGATTTGGAATGGGGACAAGTAAGACTAAAATATGACCAATATTTTAACACAAAAAGAAAAATAAGATTTGGAATCTCCTTAGAAGGAGCCTATTCTCAACAAACTTTTTTTAGTAATTATTCGGCATCCGTATTATCAGCACCATCTTATCAACCTATTCCAGAAACAAATACGTTGTTCCAACCTAATTTACGAGCCTATAGTTTTGTTGCTGGAGGTATTAAAAATGTGAATACCTTATTTAATAAGTTTCAATTAAGATTAGAAGCGTATGTTTTTCAACCTTATCAAACGCTGCTTAAAGATGAAAATTACAAAACTAAATTTAGTCCAATTTGGTCAAATACGCAGTATATTGGGTCTGCTTCGTTGGTTTATTATACCCCTATAGGACCATTAGCTTTTAATGTAAATTATTTTGATGGGGCAGAAAATCCTTGGAGTGTTATGTTCCATTTCGGATTTATTATTTTCAACAAGAAAAGTTTAGATTAAAAGGTATCGCAATTTTTACACAAATCAATTTCCATTTTCTTCCCTTTAAACATTAATTCCAGCCATTTTCTTCGACGGTTTGAATTATAGATTTCGAAAAGATTATTTTCTTTCAAATTTCCAATTACTCCCTTTGAATTTAAATCAACACAACATACACTAAAATCACCATTAGGCAAAAGAACCAATTGATGCATCAACAACCCACAACCTACTTTATGAGGTTTGTTTTTACTGTTTGAAGAGTTACCTTCAATATCAACTTCTCCAGCCCAAGTGTGTGGATGTCGTAATTCGTATCTATCTACCATGTTAAGCACTTCAACAAAATCGTTGTCCATCCAATCGGTTTTTAGAGGATTTACTGGGTCAATAACAGAAATGATATTGGTTTTTATTAATGAACCATGTTTTACGTTTTCAGTACAAAAGAATTTAATGTTTTGGTAAAAATCGTCCCATTTTGCTCTAATTCTCATTTCCTCATATCGTTGTGGAGTTCCACCATCCATACTAAATTCCATTACATCAATTGCTCCACTAGTTAATATTTCTATTGATTTTTTTTCGGTTAAAGGGGTGCCATTGGTGAGTAAATGAATTATAGGAAACTTATTATTAGCTTGAGTAGCCTTGTTCTTATATTTTTTTATTATTTCAAGAAGTTTACCAATTTCTGGGTGTAGTAATGTTTCTCCACCGTTATGTAAATGAATTACTTCAACTTTTCTAAATCGCTGGTCACTAATTAAATTATCAAAAAATTTGTCCAATAATTCAGGTTCAATTCTAACTTTAGGTTTTTCATGGTCGAGCGAGCAAAACGAACATCTTAAGTTGCAATAACTCGAAAATTCTATATTGATTTCTCTAGTTGTAGTACTTGATTTTACAAGATTCCATTTGTAATAAAACAAATAATTTTTTACGTAAAACATGCCTTGCAAAAACTCTAAAATTTTCCATAGAAAAGTCCCTTTTTTCAAGTTTCTTACAAAGAAATCACGCAATCTAATTAACATAAAATAGTTATTTCAAATAAAAAGGCTAAAATACTTTCAAAAAATCAGCTTTGTAGTGATTTTTGTCATAAATTATTTTATGTGGTTTGAAGAAGATCAAAAAAGCCAAAATAATTATATATTTATTTGGTAGTAAATAAAAAAAGTATATTTTTGCAGTCCAATTTTTTGAGGAAAGACTAAAATAATAAGACAATGAAAAGAACATTTCAACCATCAGTAAGAAAAAGAAGAAACAAACATGGTTTCAGAAGTAGAATGGAAACTGCTAATGGCAGAAAGGTTTTAGCACGTAGAAGAGCTAAAGGTCGTAAGAAATTAACTGTATCTGACGAATTAAGACACAGAAAATAATATTTTTTGAATAGATGAAGGGAAGCAATAGCTTCCCTTTTTTTTTGAACAAAAAATTGCCTTTTGTTGAAAAGTTAACCTAGATAAGTAAGGCTAATTAAAGTAATTTTACCAAGAATAAAAATTTGATAAATAGTCATCTCAAACAACCAAAATATGCCAAAAAACAATAGCATAAAACATGTGTTAATTATAGGAAGTGGACCAATTGTTATTGGACAGGCATGCGAATTTGATTATGCAGGCTCACAAGCTTCTCGTTCGTTAAGAGAAGAAGGAATAGAAGTAACCCTTATCAATTCTAATCCAGCAACGATAATGACAGATAAAGTAGTTGCAGATAATGTTTATCTAAAACCTTTAGAGGTTGAGTCGATTGAGGAGATTTTAAAAAACCATAAAATTGATGCTGTATTGCCAACAATGGGAGGACAAACCGCATTGAACTTAGCTATGAAATGTGATGAAATTGGACTTTGGCAAGAATATGGTGTGAAAATTATAGGTGTTGATATTGCCGCAATTGAAATTACCGAAAATAGAGAGTCGTTTAGAAAATTAATGACGCAAATTGATATTCCAATGGCTCCTCAAGAAACTGCAAAATCGTTTTTGGAAGGAAAAGAAATAGCTCAAAAAATTGGATTTCCACTATGTATAAGAGCTTCATACACTCTTGGGGGAACTGGAGCTGCAATTGTTCATGAAGAGAAAGATTTTGATAAATTACTTGACAGTGGTTTGCATAAATCACCTATTCATGAGGTAATGATTGATAAGGCCTTATTGGGTTGGAAAGAGTTTGAGCTTGAGTTATTAAGAGATAAAAATGATAACGTAGTTATTATTTGTTCTATTGAAAACATGGATCCAATGGGTATCCATACTGGAGATTCCATTACTGTGGCTCCAGCGATGACCTTATCCGATAGAACTTATCAGAAAATGAGAAACATGGCAATAAAAATGATGCGTTCTATTGGCGATTTCGCTGGTGGGTGCAACGTTCAGTTTGCTGTGAGCCCTGATGAAAATGAAGATATTATAGCCATTGAAATTAATCCAAGAGTTTCTCGTTCATCCGCATTAGCATCAAAAGCTACTGGATATCCTATTGCAAAAATAGCTTCTAAATTGGCCATCGGTTATTATTTGACTGAATTAGACAATCAAATTACCAAATCAACATCTGCTTTTTTTGAACCAACATTAGATTACGTAATTGTAAAAATACCTCGTTGGAATTTTGATAAATTTAAAGATGCAGATCGTGAATTAGGTTTGCAGATGAAGTCGGTGGGAGAAGTAATGGGTATAGGTCGTTCATTCCAAGAAGCCTTACAAAAAGCTTGTCAAAGTTTAGAAATTAATAGAAATGGTATTGGGGCTGATGGTCGAGAATTAACCAATCAAGATGCTATTTTAACTAGCCTCGAAAAACCAAGTTGGGATAGACTCTTTCATATCTACGATGCCATAAAATTGGGTATTCCATTTAAAACCATTTTTGAAAAAACAAAAATTGATATTTGGTTTTTAAAACAAATTGAAGATTTGTTAAAATTAGAACGCAAAATCTCTAAATACACACTACAAACTTTACCAAAAGATTTGATTTATGAGGCTAAACAAAAAGGATATGCCGATCGTCAAATTGCGCATATGTTAAAATGTTTAGAAAGTGAAGTATTTAAAAAACGAACTGAAGAATTTAACATTCGAAGAGTATTTAAATTGGTTGACACTTGTGCTGCTGAGTTTCAAGCTCAAACGCCTTATTACTATTCAACATTTGAAGACGAAAATGAATCGATTGTAACGGAAAAGAAAAAAATTGTGGTGTTGGGCTCAGGACCGAATAGAATTGGGCAAGGTATCGAATTCGATTATAGCTGTGTTCACGGTGTATTGGCAGCGAAAGAAATGGGCTACGAAACCATCATGATTAACTGTAATCCAGAAACTGTTTCAACCGATTTTGATACCGCCGATAAATTGTATTTTGAACCAGTTTTTTGGGAGCATATTTATGAAATTATTTTACATGAAAAACCTGAAGGAGTAATTGTTCAGTTAGGAGGACAAACTGCGTTGAAATTGGCACAAAAACTTGAAAAGCATGGTATAAAAATTATGGGAACTTCTTTTGAAGCACTTGATTTAGCTGAAGATAGAGGTCGTTTCTCTAATGTATTAAAGGAATTGAAAATACCATACCCAGAATTTGGCGTTGTAGAAAATGCTGAACAAGCTATCGAGTTATCAAAGACACTAGGATTCCCCTTATTAGTCCGTCCTTCTTATGTATTGGGTGGGCAAAAAATGAAAATTGTAATAAATAAAGAAGAATTAGAACATCATGTGGTAGATATTCTGAAATCGATGCCTGATAATCAAATTTTGCTCGATCATTTTTTGGGTGGAGCAATTGAGGCGGAGGCTGATGCAATATGTGATGGAGAAAATGTTTATATTATTGGTGTAATGCAACACATTGAACCCGCTGGTATTCATTCTGGCGATTCTTATGCGGTGTTACCTCCTTATAATTTAGGCGATTTAATCATCACTCAAATAGAAGATATTACCAAAAAAATTGCGGTTACCTTGCGTACGGTTGGATTAATTAACATTCAATTTGCTATAAAAGATGATGTAGTATATGTAATTGAAGCCAACCCAAGAGCTTCCAGAACGGTTCCTTTTATTGCTAAAGCATATCAAGAACCTTATGTAAATTATGCAACAAAAGTGATGTTGGGTAAAAAGGTAAACGATTTCAATTTTAATCCAGTTAAGAAAGGTTACGCGATTAAAATTCCTGTGTTTTCGTTCGATAAGTTTCCAAATGTAAATAAAGAATTAGGACCCGAAATGAAATCGACTGGCGAAGCAATTTATTTTATTGATAGCTTAAAAGATAAATTCTTTAGGGATGTTTATGCTGAACGTAATTTATATTTAAGTCGTTAAAAAGTTAATTTATTCGCAATCAGTTAGTTGAAATTTTAGAACTTTGGCTATTTAATATTTAACAATAATAAATCTACATTTCGAACATGCAAATGCTCCGTACCATAGCCATTATTATTATTTTTTACTATGGATTTAAAATTGTAACTCGTTATATCTTGCCTGTATTGTTTACCAATTGGGCCAACAAAAAAATGAACGAATTTCAACAACAGGCACAAAACCAATTTAAATCTCAAGAAGAAGCGAAACAGTTTGCCAAGCAGCATGAAGGGGAAGTTAAAATAAATACTTCTACAAAAAACAACAAACCCGAATCAGATGGCTTAGGCGATTATGTTGATTATGAAGAGGTTGAGTAGTTTTTTTTCTAAAACAACTTTTGAGACACAATTTGAATTGTTTTAAGGTTACACCGACCGAAGCCAAAACAATCACCAAATTTTCCGTGTTACTTAATCAATTATTGCCAACATCTGAATAAACGCAATTGCATTTTATTCATAATATGTATTTAACCGAAATAAAAAAAATAGTTGATTCGGTCTAGTTATCGACAAATTACTTTTTATAAGTCGGATGGGTTTACTTGAAAAAAAAGGTATTAATGTATAGTTTTGTTTTATGGAACTAAACAACAAGGTAGTATGGATAACTGGAGCATCATCAGGAATAGGAGAGGGTTTGTGTTACGGTTTTGCTCATGAAGGGTGTAAATTGGTAATTTCGGCTCGTCGCGAAAGCGAATTGTTGAGAGTAAAAGCTCAAACAAAACTAACAGATAGCAATATTTTAGTGCTTCCAATAGATTTAGAAAATACCACCAATGCTGCCGAATGGGTAAATAAAGTGATTCAAAAATTTGGACGAATAGATGTGCTTGTCAATAATGGAGGTATAAGCCAAAAAGGTTCGGCAACAGATTCAACTACTGAAGTGGAACGAAAAATAATGGAAATTAATTACTTTGGCAACGTAGCACTTACCAAAGCTGTTTTACCAACTATGCAACAACAGCAATCTGGCAATATTGTAGTGGTTACCAGTATTTTAGGTAAATTCGGATTAACCTTACATTCTACTTATGCTGCTTCGAAACATGCCTTATATGGTTATTACGATTCGTTACGTATGGAGTTAAAACCTTTTAATATTGGCGTTTTGTTAGTAGCCCCTGGTTTTATCAATACCAACGCGTCTATTAACTCGCTAAATGCTGATGGAAGTATTTCAAATAAAAATAGTCCAGCTCAAATTAATGGAATGAAAACCGATGTGTTTGCAAAAAAATTAATTTCCGCATTGAAGCGTAATAAATCGCATGTATATATTGGCAGCAAAGAATTGTTAGCCATTCCCTTTAAAACACTTTTACCCACTCTATTTTACTACATCATGAACAAAATGAGTAAAGGAAAATAATGAGTAGTTTCTGCAAAATAGGGTATTTATTGATTTTAATTAGCACATTTTTATTTTCTTGTAAAAGTGTAAAAGTGGTTAAATCGCCTTATATTGTTGGTATTCCACCTGAATATGGTATTGAATATCGTGGAAAAACAGAAACATCAACAGAAACCATTGCCGATTTTTTAACCGAATATCTCAATTTAAAATATCCTCACCAAAATTTTTCCACTTTTATATATGTTTCGGTGAAATATCAAAAATTGTATTTAATTAAAAACCAGAAAATTCTAAAAAAATATCCTATTTCCACCTCTTTATATGGTATAGGCAATAAATTTGATAGTAATCAAACTCCATTGGGTTTGCATACCATTAAGCATAAAATTGGTGAAAAAGTGCCTTTTGGAGGATTGTTTTATTCAAGAGAATATGTTGGAAAAATTTCAACAATTTATATCGATAAAGTAAAATCATTAACTGATGATGTTACTTCAAGAATAATGTGGTTACATGGCGAAGAACCTGGCATTAATAGAGGTAGAGATATTGATTCGTATAAACGTTATATCTACATACATGGTACTTCCGAAGAAGGTTTTATTGGAGAACCAGCATCGCATGGTTGTATACGTATGAAAAATACCGATGTGATTGAATTATTTAACAGTGTGGATGAAAATACTCCTGTTATTATTTTGAAGGTTTAAGTAGTTTTAGTTCTTTCATCAAATCCTCTAAATAATCTGTCTGAACTTCTTGTATTTCTAACAATTTTTTATTTTGATGAACTAATAAATGATCTATTTTTTCACTCAACAATTTAATCTCCAATTCCGCTTTTAGGTTTATTTTATAATCTTGTTCGCTTCGTTGTCGGTCTTTTTGTTCTTGCCGATTTTGACTCATCATAATTATTGGCGCTTGAATTGATGCCAAACATGATAAGATTAAGTTTAATAATATAAATGGAAATGGATCGAAAGGTTGGGTGGTTAAAAACCAAATATTTATAAAAATCCAAATTAAAATAAAACTGAAAAAAGCAATAATAAATGTCCAGCTACCACCAAAAATAGCAATTTTATCTGCTAAACGCTGACCTAACGTTAATTTATCATCAATGATATTTTGAATGTTTTCAGAAAGAATGGAGTTTGTTTTAATTGCATCCATTACGTCTTGGTCGATATTGACTAATTCACCTTTTTCTTGAACAATAAGTGACGTTAAATATAAACGACGATACTTATTTAATTCATCAATGGTGATAAAATTATTAGGTGTAAAATCCGGAAAATCAACATTTATTAAGTTGAAAATACCTTCACGAATATCCTGACCTTTTACGCCTTCGCCTAATGGTATTTTTGAATTACTGATGTGGCTAGTTAACATTGATTTTATTTAAACTCCAAATTGACTTAAATGGTGATCGAGATGTTTGTAAAACATATTGTTCCATTCCGTTTTATTCAAAATACCAAAAGAGACTGATTCTTTTCCATCAAATTCTTTCTCACCCAATTGCTGCGTTTTAATAAGATAATCGACTAATCTTTTTTTCTCTTGTTCAAAATCTTTTTCATTTACGATTATAAATTGAGAACCTGTTTGGCTATTTTTTTTGTAAGGTTTTTCACTAACCACCAAATTCTTAACCAATAACGTCAAAATAAATTTCTTAAACCTATTAGGTTTGGAGTGGTTATTATCATAAACCAATTCATAGGTAACGTTACAATGAGCAAGCATTTGGGCTACATTCATTTTTCCCCAAACGGCTTTTGTTGAAGGAGAAAGTTGTTCAATACGTGCAATTATTTCATTACAAGTTGATAAATTGAAAATATTTTTCATAATTTTTTAAATTAAACAGCAGCTAACTGAATGGTGCTAAGATTTTTATAAATACCATTGTCTTTTTTGAGAAGCTCGGCATGCGTTCCAATTTCTTTTATTTTGCCATTATCTAACACAATAATTGAATCGGCATTTTTAATGGTGGATAAACGATGAGCAATTACTATGGAAGTTCTCCCTTTCATTAATCGTTCCAAAGCTTCTTGAACCAAACGTTCGTTTTCTGAGTCTAACGCACTTGTTGCTTCGTCTAAAACCAAAATCGAAGGATTTCTTAAAATGGCTCTTGCTATTGCAATACGTTGCTTTTGCCCACCACTTAACTGAACACCTCTATCACCAACCAAGGTTTCAAGTTTTTCGGGAAAACTTTCAATAAATTCTAAGGCGTTTGCTTGTTTTGCAGCTTCAAATATTTCTTCTTCGCTCGCACCAGGTTTACCGTATTCAATATTTTCTTTAATGGTTCCGCCAAAAAGCATCACTTCTTGTGGCACCATTGCCATTTGACTTCTTATTTCTGAAAGGTGATAATCTTGAAGGTTTTTGCCATCAATCAATATTTCGCCTGCAGTGGGTTTATAAAATGCAAAGACCAATGCTGCTATAGTTGATTTTCCTGCTCCAGATGGGCCAACAAAAGCTAATAATTTTCCTTTTTCAACATTAAACGAAATATTTTTTAACACTTCAACATCTCTACGTGAAGGGTATGAAAAATTTACGTTATTGAAGGTTAAATTACCTTCAATTTTAATGCTGTTTGGTTTCGTTAGAGCCACTTCTTCGGTTGCTTCTTCCAAAATATCCATCAAACTTTCAGTTGCACCAATCGATTTTTGTAATTGTGAAAATAAATCGGCAGTTCCTCCAAACGAAACACCAATAAATGCAGCATATAAAGCAAATTGTAATAATTCACCAATGGTAATTCCTTTGGTAGGATCAGCTTCGTTTAATTGAACCATATGTAAACCATACCAAATTATTGCCATCAATGCTGAACCAGCCACAAACATAATTAAACCAATAAACAATCCTCTCCATTTTGCTCGTTTAATTGACGTTTCCACAGATTGATCAATGCTTTGTTTGTATCGAATAATTTCAAAAAATTCGTTAGCATACGATTTAACATTGGCAATTCCATGTAATGTTTCGTCAACCACTTTGTTCGATTCAGTAATATCATCTTGAGCTGTAACCGAAAGTTTTTTAATAAATTTTCCAAAGAATACTCCAATTAATGCAATTATTGGAATGACTGCAATAATAAAAATGGTTAATCGACTTGAAATATAAAACAAGAAAAATAATCCAACTGGGATGGTAATAATTTGACGAATAAGTTCGGCAATAGTTATAGTAAACGTTTCTTGCAAAAGTGAAATATCAGAACTAAGTCGACTGCTTAATTCGCCAACTCTTCGTTGCGAAAAGAATGCCATTGGCGATGATATTAAATGCTCATAAGTTTTGTTTTTAAGCAATGCTAATGATTTGTAGGCAACAATTCCAAAAAGATAGATTCGTAAAAATGCTGAAATACCGATAACCAAAAATAGCCCTAGTATTAATTGAATAAAATACGCTACTTCTTTATCGGATGAGCTATGTGCGGCATCCATTAAATTTCCCATTACTCGGGGAAATGCCAGCATGGCAACAGTAGAGGTTAATAACACGATAAGTCCGAAAATAAATGCAACTTTAAATGGTTTTATAAATTGAAATACTCTCATCGCTTTTTTTGTAGCATCCTTTGAGAATGGATTTTGTCTTTTTTTTCTAGCCATGGTTTTTTAGTGTATTGTATTTAGTGATTGGTGTTTCTTTCTAATTTTTAATTTTTTTTTTGTTTTTATCTTGAAAATCCAACGAAGTAATTCCTAATTTTTTCAAAATTCTTTTAATAGTTAATTTCAATGGTTCTTTTATCGATGTGGCTAATTTTTTACCCAACGCATCGTCTGGCCGAGCAATAAAATGAGAATCGACGTATTTAAAATTCTTATCCGTTACCGTTGAATAGTAAGTGTAAAATGACTTCCTTGTTTCTCCTTCCGGAACATTTATTTTTCCATATCCATGTGGTGATGTTTCGTCGGTTAAAAAAATGACTGCACGGTTGAAATCACAAGGAACAGTGGTTACACATTTGGTCATTTCTTTATTCCACAATTCTAAATCGCCACCATATTCAGGTTTCCAATCTTTATTTAAATAAATGAGCAAATTTAACCTGCGCCATAAATTTTCCATGGGATTGAAGTTGGAATCGATATGTACATCAACATAGCTACCATTTCCACCTTGATGCACACCAGCGCCTAATGCATCATTTGTTGTTGCCAAATCGTTTAAACCAGTTATTGTTTCAACAATTTTTATAAATTCAGGATTGGCCAGCGCATTTTTTATTTTTAAAAAATCAGGATGAAAACGTTCGAAATGATAATCTTCTTTTTTGTTTTCATTAATGCTTTTACGTTTCACATTCAATAAATCCATTTTAGGAAAATTCTCAAAAAGAGAAGTGGCAAATTGTTCGTCTAAAAAATTTGGTAAAACAATGTGTTTACAAGGCATTCCATTCTCATAATCCTTTTTTAATTCAAGAATTCTATCTGGGTTGAAATAGGTTGAATTTATGATGGTGGTCATACAATTTTAAAAATGAATGGCAAAGGTAAGGATTTATTAAGTTAAAAAAAGTTAATAAAACCAAAGTGAATTTTTGCTGATCTGAACAAAATGGGATTGTCAAATTGCTGTCCAAGTGCGTAACTTATCGAGAAAATACCAGCTTTTGTATCGAAACTCATACCTGCACCAAAACCATAAGGTCGGTCGGAAACATATCCTTTTATGTTATTTTTTTCATAATATGCTCCATCAACAAATAAATATAAATACGAATTCTGTTCTAAAATAAAACGATATTCTAAGGTCTCAATGCTATACAAAGTGGTATAAATAGATTCTTCGTCAAACCCACGCAAGGTTAATAAACCACCAACTCGAACCAATTCATTATCGAACAAACTTTCGTTGATGGTAAATCCATTTTTAGAACCCAATTTAAGCACACTACGTTTTGCCAATGGCACATAAAAATCTAAAATAGCATTTACATTGTATAAATTAGAATTTAGTTTTATACCGTCATACAGTGATTCTTTTAAAGCATTATTTTTTGTGATTACTTTATTTCCAACTGCCCCATCAGCTACAATGCTAAAACCTTTTCTAGGATTGAGGTTATAATCCAATCTTGAATAGTGAATTCCTATTCCATACAATTGAGAAATAACATCGGCGTAATCGGGCAAGACAGTTGCTGTGCTAAAATGTTTGGTTGATAATAATGATGAAGATTTATTTTGATAAAAAACACTGAAATAATTGTTTCCTTTCAAAATGTATCGAATACCAATTTTGTTATAAACATCAATGTAAGTAGTGTCCTTTTTATAAAGTTTAAAGTTATAATCCAATCCAAAAGGAGTATTTAATAAAAATGGATAAGAAACTCCAGTGGCTAAATCTTGCGTTTTTTCTTGGATAGAACGCCAGTTAAAATAAATTTCTTCCCCTTTTTTAAATGAATTAAGCAAATTCAATTTTATATCACCTGTTAATCGTATTCTACCTGTTTCATTGTCAGGTTGTATCCCTAAAATACCGTTAAACCTACTCGCTGATTTTTTCTTTAAATCCAACACTATTTTTGAGTTGGTTTCATTAAAATATACTTTAAATGGTTGTGATTCCTCAATAAATGGCAATTCTTTAATTCTTGCCGTAATATTTTTTACCAACACTTCATTGTAGGTGTCGCCACTTTTTATTCTAATGTAATTTTCGAGGTACCGTTTCGATATGGTTGAATTTCCATAAATTAAAATACTATCAATTTTATAAGGCTGATTTTTATTAAGAAGTAAATTGCCTCTGAAGGTATTGGCTTCAATTTTTATACTGTCGAATTGTAGAGAAGCAAATGGAAAGCCAATATTTTCATATTGTTTTATTATTTCGTTAAAAAAATTATGGAGTTGATTTGGATTAAAAGGTTTATGATTAAATACGTTATCTCGAAAACCAATTTTGCTTAAAATTTCTTCATCAATATCAATAGGTTTTAAGTAACTCCATTGGTACGTTTTTCCAATATGTATATAAGTTTTAAAATGATTTGAGTCAACCACAATACTATCAATGGTTGCCGATAAAAAGGCTTTAGCATGAAGTTCGTTGATTATTGTTGTTAATTCTAATTTAAGAGAGCCTTGATCGATGTAATTGGAGTATGAAATGATTTTTGAAGGGTTGATATTGGTGTCATTGAAAGATACCATCAAGTCGATTTTTTGGGAATAGCTATTGGCAGCTCCAAAAACACAACATAGTAATATGAACCTTATTTTTTTCAACAGAAATAAAACGCAGAAACGTTGGTATTTAGTTTATCGTCCAATTAATAGGTAATTTTTTCATTTGTTTTAGTAATTCATTGGTTTTACTAAAATGTTTATTTCCAAACCAGTGACCTTTATTTGCACTTAAAGGTGATGGGTGACCACATTTCAAAACGTGATGTTTGGTTGTATCGATTAGTGCAACTTTCTTTTGAGCAAATCCACCCCAAAGTAAAAAAACAATCCCTTCACGTTCTGATGATAGTTTTTTGATTACAGCATCGGTAAATTTCTGCCAACCTATTTGTTGGTGAGAATTTGCTAGGCCTTTTCTAACGGTTAAAGTAGCATTTAACAACAACACGCCTTGTCTTGCCCAATTCGATAAATCACCATTTGTTGGATATGGAGTTCCTAAATCATTTTGAAGTTCTTTAAAAATATTTTTAAGTGATGGAGGGAAATCAACGCCATCTATGACTGAAAAACATAAACCATGGGCTTGATTTTGTTCGTGATAGGGGTCCTGGCCAATAATTACTACCTTAACATCATTTACAGAAGTTAAATTAAATGCTTCGAAAATTTTAGATCCTTTGGGATAAACGGTATATTCAAGTTTCTCTTTTAGAAGAAATTCTTTAATTTCTTTAAAGTAGTCGGAGCTAAATTCGCTTTTCAGTAGTTCTTTCCAAGATTGCTCTATATTTGGGTTCATTTTATTAACAATTCTTTAAATTTATTCAATAAATGCGTTAAATAATAGAGGTTTTTATAATTATTTTTATTCAATATGACCTAATTTTACTACACATTATGGTTTTATCTTCAATATTACGCGCTTTGTTCAAATATTATTTAGCTTTTGAAAAGTAAAATTTATTATCTTTGGAAAATACTTACAAATTTATAGAAACGATGATAAAAAAAGTTTTAAGTGCCTCTGTTGCTCTTTTTTTAATTGCACTTGTTTATTCTTCATGTAAATCACATGAAACTTGTCCCGCTTACGGTAAAGCGAGTACTTCTCATCACATCCCTGCTTAAGAAATGAATTGGCTACCCATTGAATCGAAGGCAGATTTTGATAAAGCTGTCGAGGATTCTTGTATGGAAAAAAATAAAGCGGTGTTGATTTTTAAACACAGCACACATTGTTCAATAAGTGCTACAGCTAAATTTCGGTTAGAATCTTTTTAGGATAACGACGAAAATTTTCCGGCTTATTACCTGAATTTAATCAAGTTTCGTGAAATCTCTAATCAAATTGCTAGCGATTTTTCGGTTTACCACGAATCACCACAAGTATTGGTAATAAAAGACGGTAAATGCATTTATAATGCATCACATTTGGCCATCAACGTAAAAAATATATTGGCTTCGATTAAAAATTAAACGTTATGGTTTGTTTAATGTCTGGGTTGAGGCTTAATGCTACCGGGCAAGTTTTTGCGGCATTAATTAAAATTGTTTTTTCACGTTCTGTATAATCCTGATTACTAAAATTCAAGTCAACAATAATCTCCGCTATTTTTCTTGGATTTGAACCCATTATTTTGGTTACGTCAGCATTTATGTCACCTAGCGTTATATTACTTGTGTTAGCCTGTATTCCAAGAATACTTATCATACAGCTTGCAAGAGCTGTTGCTACTATATCAGTTGGTGAAAAAGCCTCACCTCTTCCATGGTTATCAGTAGGTGCATCAGTAATTATTCGTTCATTGCTTTTTAAGTGAAAAGCTTCAGTTCGTAAGCTTCCTAAATAATTTACTTTTGAAGTAGCCATTTTCTAATTTGAATTTAAAAATTTTTTATTACACAAATCTACGCATTGTTACATTAACATTTTTCAATATTATATTTACTAACTTTGCTATTCTATGAAAAAAATTATTATCATTTTACAATTGGTTGTTTTTCCTTTTTGTTTATGGGCACAGGAAACTGTTTTCGAGGAGGCAAGAACCATATATAAAAGAGATAAAGTTTTTGGTGGATACATTCATACTTCGGGTTGGGGGTTGAATTATCGCTATTCGGTTTCGACATCGGGGTTTAGTAAGCGTAGCTACGAAGTAGAATTTGCTACCATAAAACACCCTAAAGAAATAAAAACATTTAGCTCAATATTAGATAATTCAAATGGCTATTTTTATGGTAAAATGAACTATTTATTGGCTCCACGTTTTTCTATTGGCAATCAACAAATATTCATAAGTAAACAAAGTGTAAGAGGAGTAGAAGTAGCTTATTTCTTGCATTTTGGAGTCACCACTGCTTATGCAAAACCAGTTTATTTGGAAGTAATTACTAAAAATGACGATAATTTTCCGATTACCGAAGTTCAACGGTACGATCCAACAAGGCACGACAGAGGCGATATTATTGGAAAAGCTTCTTTTTTTACTGGATTTTTTAAAGGAAAATTTTATCCTGGAGCATTTTTAAAAGTAGGATTAAATTTTGAGTCATCGCGACAGGCTAATAAAATTAATGCTATTGAGGTGGGTGCAACGTTAGATGCATTTCTTCAAGATGTTCCGATAATGGCTGACACACCTAATCAACAATTCTTTTTAAATCTATTTGTTGGAATTAATTTTGGAAGTAAAAAAACAGAGTAATTATGATGGAGAATAGTAAAATAACCAATCCAAAACGAGATGGAGTTAAAAAACCTGAATGGTTAAAAGTAAAATTACCAACAGGAGAGGAGTATACTAAAGTAAGAAATTTAGTTTCTAATCATAAATTACATACCATTTGTGCCAGTGGAAATTGCCCAAATATGGGTGAGTGTTGGGGTGCTGGAACGGCAACTTTTATGATTTTAGGAGATATTTGTACGCGTTCGTGTGGGTTTTGCGCAGTAAAAACTGGAAAACCACTTGCTGTAGATTTGCAAGAACCAGCAAGAGTGGCTCATTCCATAAAAATAATGAAGGTTAAACATGGTGTAATTACATCGGTTGATAGAGATGATTTGAGTGACGGAGGTTCAATAATTTGGGCTGAAACAGTAACTAAAATTAGAGAAGTTAGTCCTGGAACAACACTTGAAACACTGATTCCTGATTTTAAAGGGGACTGGGCAAACTTACAACGAATTATTGATGTAGCGCCTGAAATTGTGTCGCATAACCTAGAAACAGTTCGAAGACTTACCAAGGAAGTTCGTATACAAGCAAAATACGACCGAAGTTTAGAAGTGTTGAAACGCTTAAAGGAAGGTGGTATGAAAACCAAATCGGGATTAATGTTGGGATTAGGCGAAACGGAGCAAGAGGTGATTGAAACCATGCAAGACTTACGAAATATTGGATGTGATATTTTAACTCTAGGACAGTATTTACAACCAACACCAAACCATCTTCCTGTTAAAGAATTTATTCATCCCACTCAATTTGCAAAATACAAAGCCATTGGTTTAGAAATGGGGATTGGCTATGTAGAAAGTGGTCCATTGGTTCGCTCTTCCTACCACGCCGAAAAACATTTGTAATAGAGTAGAAAGTTGAAAGTTTATAAAGTAGAAAGTAAAATGTTAACCCATTACTCTCAACTGTAAGAATTTTCAACTGTAAGAACTTTCAGCTTTATAAACTTTCTACTTTATAAACTTTCAACTGTAAGAACTTTCAACCTTATGAATTTTCAACTTAAAACATACAAACATATATTTTTTGATTTAGACCGAACTCTTTGGCATTTTGAAGAAAACTCTAAAAAAGTTTTGCTCGATATTTATTCAAAGTTCGACTTAAAAAAACACATTGAATTTGAAGAAGATTTTATGTCTGTTTATTACAATTTTAATGAATTATTGTGGGAACGTTACCGTGAAAATAAAATTACAAAAGACGAATTACGCAGCGAACGCTTTAATCTTACATTAAACCACTTTATGGTAAACAAGCCTGATTTATCTGAAGAAATTGGCTATTATTATATTGAACAATCGCCGTTACAAACCATTTTGTTGCCTCATGCCATCGAAGTTTTAACTTATTTGCACACTAAATATAAACTACACATTATTACCAATGGATTTGAAGAGGTGCAACATATTAAATTAAGAGAATCGAAAATCAATCATTTTTTTGACCAACTTATATTTTCCGAAAAAGTAGGTGTTAAAAAACCTCATCCATTAATTTTTAAAAAAGCACTAAAAAGTGCAGGGGCAACAGCAAAAAATTCCGTAATGATTGGCGACGATTATTATGCCGACATCTACGGCGCTCAACGTGTTAAAATGGATGGTATTTATTTCAATTTTTATAAAACCAAACACCAGTATCTAGTACAAAAAGAAATACATTGCCTAAGTGAGTTGATGGATTTTCTTTAGTTATAACCCAATTGTACTATAATTTATATTGTTTCAATTTCCACTGTTTCTAAATACAAATTTGCCATCAAATTGATCAAGAATTATCGATGAATCAGCTTGTACCGTACCAGCTAAAATTTGTTTAGATAATTCGTTGAGTATATTTTTTTGCATAACTCGTTTAACAGGTCTTGCACCAAATTGGGGGTCGTACCCAATTTTTGCTATATAGTCTAACGCTTCATTGGTATAAGTTAATTCAATGTTGTTCTTCTTTAACATTTTTGCCAATCCATTTAATTGTAACTTAACAATGTCAATAATGTCTTTTTTTGTTAGTGGGGCAAACATAATGATTTCATCAATGCGATTTAAAAACTCGGGACGGATGGTTTTTCGTAGAAGACCAAACAGTTCTAATTTGGTTTTTTCGATTACATTGTCTCGATCAATTTCTCCTAGATTTTCAAAATTCTCTTGAATTAAATTTGATCCAATGTTAGAAGTCATAATAATAATGGTGTTTTTAAAATTCACCATTCTACCTTTATTATCCGTTAATCTACCATCATCAAGCACCTGAAGCAGTATATTAAATACATCAGGATGGGCTTTTTCTATTTCGTCTAATAAAATAACAGAATAAGGTTTTCTTCTTACCGCCTCGGTTAATTGTCCACCTTCATCGTAACCAACATATCCTGGAGGCGCACCAATTAACCTCGAAACGGAGTGCTTTTCTTGATATTCACTCATATCTATTCTGGTCATGGCGTTATCATCATTAAACAAATATTCGCTCAATGCTTTTGCCAATTCTGTTTTTCCAACACCAGTTGTTCCTAAAAAAATGAATGAACCTATAGGTCGTTTATCATCTTGTAATCCTGCTCTACTTCTTCGCACAGCATCAGCAACAGCTGTAATAGCTTCTTCTTGTCCCACTACTCTTTTGTGTAATTCACTTTCTAATTTAAGCAATTTTTCGCGGTCGCTTTCTAGCATTTTTGTTACTGGAATTCCTGTCCATTTAGAAATAACTTCAGCAATTTCTTCTGGAGTAACTTCCTCCTTAATCATTTTTGAATTAGCCTGAAGATCAGTTAGTTGGTTTTTAAAATTTAACAACTTGTCTTCGGCTTGTTTTATTTTACCATACCTTATTTCAGCAACTTTTCCAAAATCACTATTCCGCTCAGCTTGATCGGCTTCGTATTTTAGATTTTCAATTAAATCTTTAGTTTTTTGAATTCCATCAACAACATCTTTTTCAGCTTGCCATTTTGCTGTTAAATTATTTTTTTCATCATTTAAGTTGGCAAGTTCTTCTTTTATTATGGATAATTTTTTATCGTCTTTTTCACGTTTAATGGCTTCACGTTCAATTTCGAGTTGCATTATTTTACGCTCAATTTCATCTAAAGCCTCAGGCTTTGAATTAATTTCCATACGTAATTTAGAAGCAGCTTCATCAATTAAGTCGATGGCTTTATCAGGTAAAAAACGATCGGTAATATAACGTTGAGAAAGCTCAACGGCTGCAATAATTGCGGAATCTTTAATTTGTACTTTGTGATGTGATTCGTATTTTTCTTTTATACCTCTCAAAATAGAAATTGCATCTTCAATTGAAGGTTCATCAACCATTACTTTTTGGAAACGTCGTTCCAATGCTTTGTCTTTTTCAAAATATTTTTGGTATTCGTTTAATGTGGTGGCTCCAATGGCTTTTAATTCTCCTCTTGCCAAGGCTGGTTTTAAAATATTTGCAGCATCCATAGCACCTTCACCAGCACCAGCACCAACTAAAGTGTGTATTTCGTCAATGAATAATACAATATTTCCTTCGGCACTAATCACTTCTTTAACAACGGCTTTTAAACGCTCTTCAAATTCGCCTTTGTATTTTGCTCCAGCAATCAGCGCTCCCATATCTAGGGAATAAATTTGTTTGTCTTTTAAGTTTTCTGGCACATCGCCTAAAATAATTCTGTGTGCTAAACCTTCGGCAATGGCTGTTTTACCCACACCTGGTTCTCCAATTAGAATAGGATTGTTTTTTGTCCTTCGTGATAATATTTGTAATACTCTTCTTATTTCATCATCTCTACCAATTACGGGGTCAAGTTTATTTTGTTTTGCTAATTCGTTAAGGTTTTTAGCGTATTTTTTTAGGGCTTGATACTGTTCCTCTTGATTTTGCGATGTTACTTTTTCACCTTTTCTTAATTCTTGAATGGCTGATTTGAGTTCTTTTTCTTTTATACCATTGTCTTTTAATAAATTGGAAATCGTATCTGAGCCATTTAGTAAGCCTAAAAGTAGGTGTTCTACAGTTATATATTCATCGCTAAATTCCTTTAAATAGGAGTTGGCTTTGCTTAATGCATTGGTGGCATTTTGTGAAAGGTATTGATTTCCTCCTGTAACTTTTGGATAGCTTTCAATAATCTTATCTAAGGCAATTTTAAATATATTTAAATTAACACCAAGTTTTTTTAAAATAAATGGAGTAGCATTTTCATCAACTTCGAGCATTCCTTTAAGAATATGACCGGATTCAATGCTCTGGTGGTTTGAAGCTGCAGCTATTTGTTGTGCATGTTGAATGGCTTCTTGCGATTTAATCGTATAATTATCTAAATTCATGATATGTTGTTTTGTTTATTTTCGTCAAATAACAAACCAACTATCAATTACAGTGTAAAATAAGACAAAATGACACTAATTAGTAGCGCTAATATGAAAAAGTGACTTGTTTTTGTAAATGAGAAATATAGAATTTATTTCACATTAAAACTGAGCAGTTTTTTATCTTCAATATAGCATTCGATTGAATCACCTATTTTTACTGGACCAACCCCTGCAGGGGTACCCGTGTAAATGTAATCGCCAATTTTTAGAGTAAAAAACTTAGATATGTATGCAATAATTTGGTTGATATTAAAAATCATGTCTTTTGTATTTCCGACTTGTCTGGTTTCGCCATTGATTTGAATACTAAAGTTGGTGTTATGAATATCTTTAACCTCATCAATGGTAATAAATTTACCAGTAGGAGCAGAGCAGTCAAATGCTTTAGCTTTTTCCCATGGCAACCCTTTTTCTTTACAAATTTGTTGAACATCACGAGCTGTAAAATCAACACCAACAGTTATTTCGTTATAATATTTATGAGCAAAACGTTCTTCAATGTGTTTACCAATTTTGTTTATTTTTACTACAATTTCAACTTCATGATGGATATCTTTAGAAAAGCTAGGATAAACAAAAGGATTTCTGTTTTGCAGCAAAGCGGTATCGGGTTTTAAAAAGAAAACGGGTTCCGTTGGAACAGGATTGTTAAGTTCTTTAGCGTGATCGATGTAATTACGACCAATACAAATTATTTTCATTTATTAAACTAATTTTTTAATGCTCTAAGTTTTATGGCGGTTAATATTTTTTTTGTGTATAGTGGAAAATCACCATTCATCATCCAGCTATAATAACCTGGTTCACTTACTAATATTGATTCGACTGTTTTTCCTTTGTGTTTTCCAAAATTGAAGACTTCTTCTCCGTTTTCGTCAAAAACAATTCGTCCCATTAAATCAGCATTATTGGTTCGCTTAGAAAATTCGGCTAAAAATTTTACATTATTTTCTAGTTCAGTGTATTTTTCAATTTGTGCTTCTAGAATTTCGTAGGTGGCTATGGTATCTGCTTCGGCGCTGTGAGCATTATCAAGATTGCTATTGCAGTAAAATTTATAAGCGGCAGAGAGTGTTCGTTGCTCCATTTTGTGAAATATATTTTGAACATCCACTAAGTTTCTTTTCGAAACATCAAAATCTACATCAGCTCGCAAAAATTCTTCGGCTAATAAAGGCACATCGAATTTGTTGGAGTTAAAACCTGCTAAATCACATCCATCAATAAAATTTGCAAGTTCTTTGGCTACTTCTTTAAATGTTTTTTGATTTGCAACATCGCTATCGGTAATTCCATGAATTGACGAGGACTCAGAAGGAATTGGAATGGTTGGATTGATTCGTTTGGTCTTTATTTCTTTATCACCATTAGGCATAAGTTTAACAATGGAAATTTCAACAATTCGGTCGGTAGCAACATCAACCCCTGTAGTTTCTAAATCAAAAAAAGCAATGGGTTTGCCTAATTTTAGTTTCATAAATACGTTTGATTATTTAGTGATTAAGGTGTAACGATAAATTCTTTTTCTTTAAAATCAATAAAATCGCTTTTACCAAGTATAATTATTTCTTCGGTTTTTGGAGCATAACCTGGTGCATCAATTAATATTTGGTATTTACCGGGTTTTAATATAATGGTGAAAGCTCCATTTTTTGGATTTGGAGTATAATTTCCAATTTCTTCCTGTGTTTTAACATCAATAACATTTATTAAGGCTTCCTTAATTGCTTCTCCACCAGTAATAGAAACCACTTTAGATCGTAGCACTGTTTGACGAACATCAATTTCGTTGAACGTGACTTTGTAAATATCTTGGTTTCCTTTAGTATCTTTTCTCCAAGCAGAGATGTAAGCAAGTGTTTGATCTTCTACAAAAGAGATGCATAAATTGTCTTCTGGGGTATTTAACGGGTATCCTAGATTTATTGGTTTTGACCAAGAGTTGGTTTCTTCATTCCAGGTAGATTTAAAATAATCAAATCCTCCCATACTATTATGACCTTTTGATGAAAAATAGAGTGTTTTCCCATCATAAAATAAGTTAGGGAAATCTTCATCATAAGGCGTATTAATGATGTTTCCTAAATTTTGAGGTTCGGCCCATAAACCATTAGGAAGTTTTTTGGTCATGTAAATGTCTTTTTCTCCAAATCCACCTTCTCTTCTACTTGCAAAAAACAACGTGTTTTCGTCGGCAGAAATAGTGGCAGAACTTTCAAAGCCATTCGAATTGATTGATTCACCTAATTTTTCAATTTTTTTAAACTTACCGTTTGATATCTGAGATTCGTAAATGTCACCAAATTCTTTGATGTTATCCATATAGATGAAGGCCCTATCAGCATTGTAAGATAATCCAACGGCTTGTTCATCGTAGGTTGAATTTACTAATGTTCCAGCCCCTTTAGCTGGAATAAATTCACCATTTTCAACTTTGGTATAAAAAACGTCGGATGAATAATATCCATCAAATTCGCGAGTACCACCAACTACACCTTTTCTTCGGGAGGTAAAAATTAAGTTAGATTCGTCAGGCGTAACCAACGGGTAATAATCAGGAAATTCTGTGTTGATTTTATCTCCAGCATTCTCAAAGCTCACATCAATAGGAGATTTAACTAGTTGCATAGCATTTTTAACCATTTCTATTTCACGACCAACTTCTGCTTGTTTTGTGCCAGCTGCTGAGCTTTTGTATTTTTCAAAAGTTTTTAGGGCATCATCAAGTTTTAAATTGTAGTGATACGCTTTTGCCAAATAAAAGTCAACATCAGGATCTATTTTTTTTTCGGAGGCAAATTCTAGGTATTTTATTGCTTCATTTTTATCTCGTTCAGTGTGCAAAATTGAATATCCAGCTTTGAAATAATATCCAGCATTTTTGGGGTCTTTCTCAATAAGTTTTTTATAAACAATAAGGGCATCTATATAATTTCCAAACTTAAAATGTTCTTCGGCATCAGCAGGGTCAGCTTTTTGAGCATAACCAAAAGTTGAGATTAACACAGCCGAAATAATAATTATATAAACCGAAATATTTTTCACAGCAAAATTTTATAATACAACTTACAAAGTTGATACCAAAATATAAATATAGTAGTTTTTATATAAATTAAAGTAAGTTTGTAACGCTAAACTTAAAAGTAACTCTTCTGTTACGTTTTTGATTCTGTAAATTGTTTGTTCCATCACTGTTTTTGTTAGGGAAGGCAGGTTGACTTTCACCAACATAATCCATGATTATTTTCGAATCTTTAACTCCTTTTTTCTTTAAATAGTTGCTTACTGCAAGGGCTCTCGATTTAGACAACGCCATGTTGTAGGTCTTACTTCGTTGTTCAGCTTTTTCTTGTGAAAATTCGATGTTTTGTTTTGCTAATATTTTTTTAACCAATTCTAAATCTCTTTTTGCATCGGTATATCCAGTAATGTTGATGGTAACTCCTTTATCCTGATTTAGTTTTAAGTAGGCTGCAATTTTATCCAAATCTCTCTTCGATTCATTGTTAATGATTGATTTGTCAAAGTCAAAATAAATTGGTTCAAATACAGGAATGGTGGCATCCGTATTCACATTATTGTTATTTACATTGGTAGTTGTGTTTGCGCTCATATTTGCTAATAAATTAATGGCGATAGTATCTTTTATAAAGAAAAAGTTAGGTGTATTTTCGCTTATAAAATTTCTAGATTTAGCCATAAAATCTATATCAGATTGGTAGTTAGTATCGGATTCATCTTTGAAATCAGGAACTTGAACAGCAGTGTCAATTGTTGCATTAATAGTTAAAACATCTCGGTTAAAGAATGAGTTTCGAACTGTTGCAATTTGATAATTTTTATTGTTTAGATTAACTTGGTCTAAACTAATTTCAGAAAATAATGAAAATGGTTCACATTGTTTTGGAGTTGAAATAACGATATTTTGTTTTTGAAATCCTATTGCTTCAATTGCTAATTGGTAATTGGATTGAGGTTTGGCTGTTATTACGAATTTTCCATTTTTAATAGAAGATGTTGATGTATACTCAATATTTTTAGTTGTCAAATTAGTTAATGTAAGCGTTGCTTGAACTGGTTTGTTGAATGTGTTATTGTATACTATACCTCTAATTTTGGTATTCTCAATATTTTTGCATTCGGTTGAGAAACTATATAAATCATAATCACCAAATCCATCAATGCGGTTTGATGAGAAAAAGCCTTTTTTACCTGTTTCTTCAATATTAAAAAAGATGTCATCAGCAGGTGAATTGAATGGTGCCCCCATATTTTCTGCTTTACTCCATTCACCATCTATCAAAGTAGATTTATAGATATCGTACCCACCCATACCGTCTTGACCTCTAGAAGAGAAATAAAGTGTTTTTCCATCAGCGGTTAAATAAGGAGCATCTTCATCTTCGTTGGTGTTAATATTATTGGAAAGAATGGTGGGCGCATCCCATTCTCCGTTTTGTTGTTTTACAGATTTATAAATATCTTTTCCTCCAAAACCACTTTTTTTGATGGTTACAAAAAACATGGTTTTACCGTCGGAAGAAATTGTAACACTAGGAACATTAAATTGGCTTGCATTAATTTGGTCTTTTAATTTAGACAAAGGTTTCCAAGCACCATTTTCGAAAGTAGATTGCCAAACTGCATTCTTTTTATAGGTATAAATAGCGGTTCCGTCTAGAGAATAGGTAATGCTAGCGTCATGTTTTTTTGTGTTAACGTTTTCGGGTAAATATTTTTTCAGTTCGTTTTGGTCAGTAATGAGTACCCAACCATTATCAGTTTTTTTTGCAGCGTAAATATCTTCGTATGGCAATAAATCCCCTTTATCCAATTTGTTTCCATTTATTTTTCTTCGTGAAGTAAATAAAATTATTTTATCTTTAGGATGATTTACAGGTGCATATTCTCGATCTTTAGTATTAATTCCTTGTCCAACATTTTCAATAAAAAAGGGTGTATTTTTTTTTGCAGTCAAAGTTTCTCCATTATTGTTGTGCATAATTTCGTCTGAGACTTCATTTTTTAAAATTCTACCATATTTTGATTGATAATCGATAAAGCGATCGAATTTTTGGAACATTTGAGTTGCTTTTTCAAATTCGTTGTTTAATTGGTAGGCTTTTCCTAAAAAATAAAACAGTTCTGCAATCGTGTCTTCTTGCGAATTTTGTAGCGCGGCTTCGAAAAGTGGTATAGATTTTTTTTGTTGAAAAGTTGAATAATAATAACTTAATCCAGCTTCAAAAGTATATACATCATTTGTTGGCTCAACGTTTATTAATTTTAAATAGGAATTTTGTGATTCAACATAATTCTCTTTATAAAATGCTTTTCTCGCTTGTTTTAACGTTTTCCTTTTATTGATGTCTTGGGCAAATAATACATTTAAAATGAAGAGGCTAGCTAAAACACAAAAAGTCTTTAAGTAAAGACTTTTTGTAAGAACCATTGATGTTAAATTGTTCATCTGTAGTATATTTCTAAACAAATTACCTTAACGTAATTTTTACGTATTGGTATTTTTCGTAGGCTTCTTTATTATCAAAATCACCTTTGTATTTGGGACCTTGAACAAGTGATTTTATTTTTTTGAATGTAACCATCTTATCAGAATTTATCCCTTTTTCAGATAAAGATTTTAATATGGTTTCTTTAGCTTCTTCTCCTCTATGTTTTGCTAAATCGTAGTTCGAATCAAATGTTTTTGTTGGAACTTTTGATGCACTTGCCTCAATTTCAATGGTTATCTTACTGCCAGAAGATATAATATCAGCAGCTTTTGCAATGAAGTTCATATAATTTGAATTGCTTAATGTGATAGTTTTTACATTATAATTAAACAGTTCTTGGTACGAAGATAGTACGTTCTCATTTTTATCTTTGGTATTATTTTTAACAACATTGTCTTTTGAATTTGTATTATCTTTAGGGTTTTTGTTGTCTTTTGTAGTTTCGTTGCCAGTATTGTTAGCTAAACTATCTGTTGGTTGTGCACCAAAAATAATGTTTTGTAAATCAATACCTCTGTTAATTTCTTTAAATGAAGAAACTTCTGGAACAAATAAATCTTCTTCTTGTTTAAAGGTTAATGCTGAGTAAACAATATGGTAATCTATGTTAGGTTCAAGAATAATACTAAACTTACCATCTTTTTTTCTTGGTTTAAAAATACCTATAAGGCTACCATCTAGGTTGTTGGTAATTACAATTTGAGCATCAGAAGGAGTTTCTTTTTCTCCAATTACTTTTAACAAACCAGTAAGTAATGTAAGAGGTTTTTCTTCAGCATCAACTAATGAAATCATGTAAATGTCTTTTTCACCAAAACCTTTTTCTTGAATGGAAGAGTAATAGCCTCTTTTTCCATCCACTGACGTAACAAAAAATACATCATCATCGGTTGAATTTACAGGATAACCAATATTTACAGGCGTTGACCATGTGCCATCTTCATTTTTAATAGAATAAAAAATATCGTAACCGCCCATGCTAGTATGACCATGAGAGCTAAAGTACATTGTTTTTCCATCAGGATGAATAAAAACGCCATCTTCGTCATAAGGAGTGTTAATTGCATTACCAATATTTTGAGCCTTTGCCCATTCGCCATTAGGTAGTTTGTTACAGAAATAAATATCTTGACCACCTAAGCCACCTTTTCTATCGCTAACAAAATATAGGGTGTTTTCGTCAGGAGATATGGCTACATGTGTTTCTTGAGCTTCCGAATTAATGTCTGAGCCTAACAAAATTGGTGTCGACCATTGGTTATCTGCTGAATAATTACTTGAATACAAGTTTCCATTTCCATTATCATCTTTATAAATAAACAGGGTTTGACCGTCAACAGAAAGGTTAATTGTAGCCTCATGTCCTTCACTATTCAAATTTAATAATTCAGGTTCAGTCCATAACCCATCATAATTATTGGAGACATAAATATCTTCAAAATACTGACCATCGTCTACATCTTTAATGAAATAATTTGAACTGTCTTTTCTTAATCTACGTGAAGTGAAATAAATAGTAGATTCGTCCAAAGAAAGCACCGGACTGTATTCTGGGTATTCAGTATTGATTGTTTTGCCAAGATTATTTACTTCAATATTTACTGGTTTAGCAACAAAAAGTTTAGCATTTTCACATTGTTTTAAGTTGTGATCAACTTCATTAAATAAATAATGCTTTTTGGAAATTTTACTTTTGAATAAATTGTAGTAGGTCATAG
The DNA here is from genome assembly GCA_036171675.1 of Vicingus sp. GTDB lineage: Bacteria > Bacteroidota > Bacteroidia > Flavobacteriales_E > Vicingaceae > Vicingus. The sequence continues at coordinate 32,323 of JAVHRO010000103.1, forward strand.
CAGAGTCAAGTTGGGTATTGATATGGTATGCTCTAGCTAAATAATAGTAAGTTTCAATAGGTGAATTTTGCTCACTAGAAGAAAAAGGGTCGTAATTACTAGATGTTTTTCCAAGCGCTTTTTCTAAATAAGGTAATGCTTTCTTTTTTTCAGTGCCAGAATTTATGTAGCAAACGCCAATTTTATAATCCACATTACAATTGTTTGGGTTTTCCGTAGAAAGGTTTAACCAAATTGGTAATGCAATGTTAAACATTGATTCTTCCATTAATGTATTGGCTTCAAGGAATTTTTGATTGAATGAATCTTGACTAAAACTCATCAAATAAATAAGGTTCAAGGCGAATAGAAAGGCAATTTTTTTCATCAATTTATCTTAATAAGTGGGATTAAAACTTTACAAATATATTTTATTTAGATTACTTAACAAAAATTAGAGGTCATTATCTTTCTATTAAAAGCTTAAAAGGCTCGATTAATATCGAAATTTTCAAGATAATCAGCGACTTTTCTTACAAACATTCCACCTAATGCACCATCAACAACTCTATGGTCGTAGGCATGAGATAGAAACATTTTTTGACGAATAGCAATTGCATCACCATCAGGTGTTTCAATAACAGCGGGCATTTTTCTGATTGCACCAACAGCCATAATTGCTACTTGAGGTTGATTAATTATTGGTGTTCCCATCACATTTCCGAATGAACCGACATTCGTTATGGTATAGGTTCCGCCAGAAATATCGTCAGGAGTTAATTTATTATTTCTAGCTCTGTTGGCTAAGTCGTTTACGGTCTTAGTAAGACCTACTAAGTTAAGTTGGTCGGCATTTTTTATTACAGGAACAATTAAGTTACCTGATGGTAAAGCGGTGGCCATTCCAATGTTAATGTTTTTTCGTTTAATAATTTTATCACCATCAACCGAAATATTAACCATAGGAAAATCTTTAATTGCCTTTACAATGGCTTCAATAAAAATGGGGGTAAAGGTGATAGTTTCGTTCTCTCTTTGTTTAAATAAATCTTTAACTTTATTTCTCCACATTACGATGTTGGTAACATCAGCTTCAACATAAGAAGTAACGTGAGGTGAAGTTTGTTTTGACATTACCATATGGTCGGCAATGAGTTTTCTCATTCTGTCCATTTCTATAATTTCGTCACCTGGCATTAACAAAATAGATTGCTTTTTTACAGAAGGTGTAGCAATTTTTTCTTCAACAGCTGACGGAGATTCTTTTACAATTTCCTTAGTTACTTGAGGGGTGTTTTGTGTTTGTTTACCTCTGCTTGGAAGATAATTGATGATGTCTGATTTGGTAACTCGACCTTCATTACCTGTTCCATTAATTGAATCTAATTCGGCAGAAGTAATACCTTCCTTCGTGGCAATGCTCCGCACTAATGGAGATAAAAACTTGCCTGAGGGTGAAGTTTTTCCAACTTTTTCGTTGGTTGAAGTTACTGTAACAGTATTAGAAGCAACTTCGGCTATAGGTGCTGAGCTAGAAACTACTGGTGTTTCAGTTTGTTTTGGGTTATTTTCGGCTGATTCTCCTTCAGAACCAATAATTGCAATAGCTTGTCCAACCTGAACAACGTCGCCCACATTAAATAATTTTTTAATTAATATACCTTGAGCAGTAGACGGAACTTCAGAATCCACTTTATCAGTTGCAATTTCAACCACAGCTTCATCCGCTTCAATCGTGTCGCCAATTTCTTTTAACCAACTGGTAATGGTTGCTTCGGCAACGCTTTCGCCCATTTTAGGCATTATTAATTCAACTTGAGCCATATTGTATGTCTTGTTTTTATGAATGTGGCAAAAATAGGGTAAAAATTCTATTTTTCAATAATATTATGGGTATTTTCGTTAAAAAACTATAGATTTTACATAGACAATATGGTTGTTCAAAAAGCATTTTTTTCTATTCTATTTTTGATATGCTTCTATGGAACTATCAATGCACAAAAATTTGTATTCAAACAATTTAAAACATTAAGTTGCCCAGAAAAAAGGTGGGTTATTTTTCATCCGTTTGTTGCAAAAAAAGCCTTCAAAATAGCTGTTGATGCACGTGAAAAAACATTGGAAATAAAGCAACAGAAGTTTCTTATAGGAGTAGGCAATGGAGATCAACTTGATGCATTTAGACATGCTTATTGGATGGCCATGTTAGCTAAAGAAATAGGGGAGAGGAAATCTAAAAAATTGGGGGTAGCTCATGAAAAAGGAAATTATAAGCAGTATAATAAAGGCATGTTGGAAGATGAAGTTTTACCCGATAAAATTTCGTGTGAGATGGATTTGTTTAACAACTCGGTAGGATTAAAAATTGCAAAAGTAGCAACCTCCTCTAATCTTTTAGAGATTGTTTTAGGTGCTGTAAAAAAAGGTGATTGTAAAATTATTAAAACTGATGCTCAAGGTTATTTTTTGGATTCGGACAACAATGTTATTCCAAAAGAAGAATTATCAGGAAAATGGGAAAACCGGAAAGTATTGGTGAATTCGAATTATTAAATTAATTCGAGGCTCATTTGTAAGAAAACCCCTTTAATTTAAGGTTTTAGGCTTTGAATTTGTATCCACGTATAAGAAATGCGACAAAGGGTGTAAGCTACCTCGATTCTAATTAAAAATAGAATTCTACGAGCGACCTAAGAAGCGAGAAAAAAAATAATTACTAAATTTAAACTACTTATACTCGTGGTGCATTTGATAAAAATTTGTCCATTCGATTGTCCCGTAGTATTGAGGGATGTGTCGAGACCAAAGCGTAGCATCAACCGAATAAAGTGAGTTCACGAACAACTATAAAAAAATAAGCAAAAGTGAGTAATACAAAAGTTTAAAAATAGACAATAGATTGATAATTCAAATTTTTAGAAGAAAAAGTGTTTTCTTACCTCGATTAAACTCAGTATAAACTTTACTTTTTCCTTCATTAAAAAATCAAAATGACCCTTTTTTATTAAAAACAAAACCCAAACTTACTAAGGGTTCTTTATTTATTTTCGATTAGCATTGCAACCAAGTTTTACAATGTTATGAAAAGTCTTATAATAAACAATTTGTAAGTAAATGGTTTTTGAGTGTTACCTTTCTTTTTTACCTTTTCTTTATTCTTCCTTGCGTAATTTTTGGGTTGATAATTATTAGCTTAAGTTAGTTAAGCCACCAAATGGCACCATTTAGAACGATTGCAAAACTCACCCAAAGCAAATATGGAATTTGAAGCCATGCTGCTATTCGGTTAATTTTATAGAAACTTATTATCATTGCCAAAATACTTATCCAAATCATAATAATTTCAATAAAGGACAAGCCTATAAGTTGGAATTTAAAAAACAGAAAGCTCCACAAAAAATTCAACGAAAGTTGAATAGCAAAGATTAGAAGTGCTTTTCTTTTTAACTCCTTCAATGTTGATTGAAGAATAAGAAATAGAGAAATTCCCATTAATAGATATAGAACAGTCCAAACAGGACCAAACAAATAATTTGGCGGATTAAAAAAAGGTTTGTTCAATGTCATAAACCAATTGTTAATACCTGAAGCAGTAGCCACACCAGAAATTCCGCCAACAAACAGCGTTAAAAGCACACAAACGATTAGTTTTAAATACTTATTCATGGGATGTTCAATTTATTGTAAGACCTAATTATTAGGTTGAATATTGATGTTATGGTTTTGCTATTTTATTTATCATACCCTTAAAAATAAAACCATGAAAAGGAAGTACTGCATACCAATACAATCTGCCTAAAACGCCAAGAGGTCTAAAGGTAGCCGTTTGAGTAATCATTTGCTGGTCATCGATTTTAAATTCTAACCATGCTTCACCTGGCAATTTCATTTCTGCAAACAAGAGCAGTCTTTTTTCATTTTTATTAGCCAACAAAACCCGCCAAAAATCAAGCGTATCGCCGGGAGTTATTTCTGTATCACTTTTTCTACCCCTTCTCATTCCCACACCACCTGCAAGTTGATCTATAAAACCTCTTAGTTTCCACAGCCAGTTGCCGTAATACCAACCCGTTTTACCACCTATAGCCCATATTTTATCAAGCGCAACTAGACTGTTTTTAGTTTTAATTTTTCTGATGTCTTTAAAACATCCGTTAACTGGTACTTCAATAAATTTAGAAATTCCTTCACTTAATAAATGACTTGTTTGTGCATCTTTCCAACTCGAAATTACTTGATTTTGTTCAATTTTATCGAATGCCATTTTTATGGCATTATCGTAATCAATCAGTTTTATACCAAGAAGCATTGCTAAATTATTGGGTTGGCAAATCACTTCAATTTTCATGCTGTTTACTAAGTTTTTTGCTAGAGAATAGGAAGTTGCTGTAACAAAATATAACCAGTAAGAAGAAATCTTAGGCGTCATCACCGGCACAATAACTATTCGTCGTTTTAATCCACGTATTTTGGCAAATCGCAATAGCATTTCCTTATAACTTAAAACATCTGGTCCGCCAATATCGTAACTGTTATTGTAAGTTTCATTTTTTCCCATTACGCCAATTAAAAATTCTAAAACATTTCGAATAGCTATTGGTTGACATTTAGTTTTTAGCCAGCGTGGGGTAATCATAAAAGGCAATTTTTCTACCAAATCGCGAATAATTTCAAAGGAAGCACTTCCTGAACCTACAATGATTCCTGCCTTTAAAGTAGTGAGAGCAAAATTTGCATTCGACAAAACAGTTTCCACATTTTTTCGCGATGATAAATGTTTTGATAATTCTTCAGCGTTGCTAATACCGCTTAAGTAAATTACCTGTTTAGCAGTGGTTTGTTCAATCCTATTTCTAAAATTAGTTGCGCATATTTCTTCCATATTTTCAAAGTCACCGGTTTGAGTTGACATGGAATGAATTAAATAATACGCTACATTAATATCATTTGGAATATGTTGTAAACTTTCTTTATTTAAAAAATCGGCCTCAACAACGCTAAGCTTTTGCAACGAATAATTTTTATTTTGAAACCTGTTTTTATCTCTGACACAACAAACCACCTCGTGCCCATTTTCCAATAGAACAGGTAATAATCTTTGTGCAATATATCCGGTTACACCGGTGAGTAAGATTTTCATGATATAAATTTACCAAATCGTTTTTCTAAAGCAATTGTTTTAAAAATTAACTAGTTGTATCCGTTGCGTTTTAATAATGAAATATGAGCATTATAAACCAAAATAGACCAACTCGTTTGATGGTTTAGTTGTTCTTTTTGCTTAAGCAAAAATAGAAAAACTTAATAGTATAGCCTTTACAACAACAATCGTTTTTTTATTTTTTTACCAAAGCTGTGTTATT
>JAVHRO010000104.1:0-11430 GCA_036171675.1 Vicingus sp.
ACGAATTGCAGAAAAATGGGAAAGATTTACAAGAACTGAAACAAAACAATTTTTCCATTCAAAAAATCAACAACCTAAAGAGTAAAATTGTTCAATACAAAAAACTCATTTCGATTTCATCTGCTCAATTGGGTTTATTAGAAAAAGAGTTAAAAAATGCCGAAGATAAATACAAAGCTGAAACACAATTGTATGAAAAAGGTTACATCGCCAAAATGGAATTTTACAAAGAAGAAACTTTGCTTCGCCAAAAGCAAATGGACTTGGAAAATTTAAAGAAAACAGCGACTGAACAACAAATTACTTTAATCAATTTACAGCAAGAGTTAAACGATGCAGCATTTCAATACCAAGAAAATGAGCGTACATTAACAAATAATATTCAAGCAAATTTATTAGAACTAGAAAACGGTATAGAAAACTGGCAACAAAACTACTCTTTCATCGCTCCTGTTTCGGGTAAGTTGGTTTGGTTGGAGAAAATTCATCAAAATCAATTCATTGAATCAGGTAAAAGTCTTTTTGCAATAACTACCAATAATGAAAAATTCATTGCTTTGGCGACCATTCCTGCTACTGGTTTCGGTAAAATTAAAACAGGACAGAAAGCAAGAATAAAACTCAGCAATTATCCTTCTTACGAATTTGGACACCTTGAAGGAGTGGTTGCTAAATTGACTGAAATACCTAACGAAAACAGCTATCAAGTAGAAATAACGTTGAACAACGGCATGACCAGTTCGTACAATAAACTGTTGACTTTTACTCCCGAAATGACTGGTACGGCAGAGATAGTTACGGACGACTTGAGAGTGATGCAGCGAATTTTTAACCAATTTAACAAACTATTTGATAGAAATACCAATGCCAACGCTTCTGTGTCAAGCACATTGTCAAAATAAATCCCGAAAAGTCGGGACAAGTTTTGCCAATAAGCTTTCCACCCTACCGCACCACGAAACTAATGCACATACACACAACATGGGCTAAAATCAAGTGGGCGGTTGTAGGTTATTATACTTTGGTGCTTTTTATTTATTTTTGTGGTGGCTGACAATGAAGTGGTTATCAATTGCCCACCATCTTTTAGCCCGAAACCGTTGTGTGTAATGCATAAAAGCCGAAGCACAAGCAAATAAGTACCTGAAAAAGGTACACATTTGCTTTTTTGCCAACGCTCGAAAAAAAACAGTTAGACAATGAATTTCAGAGAACGAAAAGAAAGATTAGACTATTTACTTGAAATGGTTGAAAAAGGGCAATGTGTATCTTTAATACAAGTAGCAGAGAAATATAATTGCAGTACTAGAACGGTAAAAAGGATGATTGCTGAACTAAAAGAATACGGTCATCAAATTGAATATTGCAGTTGTTTAAAAAAATTTCAAAAAAAATAATAGGTGGGACAAAAATTGTCCCCCTCAACTAATTACTTTGCACACGTTAAAAATTGTTGCAACACTTTAACAAAACAACTAACGCTCAATAAAGAGCAAATTATTAATTTTAAGTTTTAAAAACATGAAGAAAATTAAACTAAACAGCAAACTTTCTTTGAATAAAGAAACCATTGCTAAATTAAATGACGAACAAATGGTTGGAGTAAAAGGAGGTTTTTTATCATTATTTGCGTGCAAAACTCGTAATTGCCCACCCAGTGGAATGACAGACCAAGCATGTTCTTGTATGTCTTGTACAGGGGATATGTGCAACACTTGTGGCGTGTGTTAATATATGTCATTTCTAACATCTGAAAATTTGATACAGGGGTTGTGTTTTTACAACCTCTGTATTTTTTTTAATAATGCACAAATACAATCTGTAAAATGAATTTATTACTAAATAAAATTTTTGTTGTTTTTGTTGTATTCATTACAACATTTACAAGCTCTTTTTCTCAAACTGATTCAATAAAGTCATTTGGAAATCAACAATACAAGTTTAAAGATAAAAGTATAATTGGCGTGGGAGAGTCTACCCATAATAGCCATCAAGAGCAGGTATTTAGCTACACACTTATCAAAGAATTAGTACAAAATTATAATTTTAATATTATCTTAATTGAAGCTCCATCAGAAAGTATAGAAGTCTTGGATACTTATATAAACAACGTAAATACAACAGATATAAAACAAACTCTATTTAAAACTCAATACTTATATTGGATATGGAAAACAAATGAATTTGCTCAATTATTAAATTGGTTAAAAACACATAACAAAACAGCATTAAATAAAATTCATATTATTGGTATAGATAAGATTTCTACCCCACTAAACGTGACAAGTCTAAATAAATATAATAATGATAGAGATTCATTAATGGCTCTCAATATTAAAGACATTCTAAATGCTATACCAAGTTCAAAAGCCATTCTTCTTGCACACAATCTACACATTTCAAATAACCCAACTACATATAATAATCCAATTACGCATAAAACTAGGCCAATGGGATATTACCTAAAACACTTTTATGGGGATAATTATTTTTCTATTGGTCAATTATTTGGAAAGGGCAGTTTTAATACACAAATTAAAACAAATTTTAATAACCTTGAAATGTCATATGTAACGAAAGACATAAGTAATTTATCTAAAGAACTTCTTCAAGATGAAAGAAATAAAATTATTTTAACAAGCGAAACAAAATTATTAAATCGTAAAAGGAAAATCTGGTTTTATGGCGGAACCCTCAATCGTGTAGGTAAACAAAATTATCTCAGAGAAAATATCTCAAATATGTTTGACGCTATTATTTTTCATGACAGCATCTATGCAGCCTCAAACCTCCTAATTAACGGAAATTATTTTGCTAAAACAGTTCACATTAAAAAACTTGATAATACAATTAATGAACAAGAAATACATTATAAGTTAGATTACAATGCAACTAGTAATGGCATATTGGAGATCCAATTTTATAATGACAATAAATATGTTAAATCTATTTTAGATACACTATATTATACTTTAACTCAATATAGTAAAACAATCAATATAGAAAGTAAATTTAACATGGTAAGAGTAAATTTGTATTTGTTTAACGATGGGAAAATAATAATAAAGAGCTTTGCAATTAGTGGCGATAAAAATAAAATTCTCATAAACAATCTCTTTCAATCAGTTAATAATAAAGAACTACTTCTTAACAAGAATAGTGATACAAAACTTAATACAAAATATAAAGATGAACAGTTTGAAATGTATAGATACACAGATAAAAAAGAAGATTAATGAAATTAATCAAATAATAGCTGAACATAAAGAAACTTCATTTGCCTTGTGCTCAAGTACTTTATTATACATAATAGACAACAAGATGCTTGAAAAAAATCTTGAGTACATCTATAAAAAGATAAATAAAATTAATATTACTACTTTTTCTAGCGGTATAGTTGGGGTTGGATGGCTTTGTCAATATTTACTAAAAAAAAACTTGATAGATTATGATGATGTAAATGAACTCCTAGTTCAAATAGATGAAATATCCTATAAATCTGCATTGGTTGACCTAAAAGAAAACAACCATGATTTTTTACACGGCTCAGTCGGAAATGCAATTTATTTATCAAGTAGGTTAGAAGAAAATAAAAATGTAAAAATATACTTAACAGAAATATTAAATATTCTAAGCGAAATTAGCAAAAGTAACAATAAAGGTGTTTATTGGGAGGAAAGCACTTTTTATTTGAAAGAATATGAAAAAGATAAAAAAATAATTAATCTTAGTTTGGCTCATGGTATTGCTAGTAAAATAGTATTGTTCTCGAAACTATATAAACAAGGTATTGACATTAATTTATCAAAACACCTACTCAAAGAAAGTGTAGGATTTCTACTCAACAGTAAAAACCCTACCAATAGTATATCAATATTTCCAACAAGAGTTGAAGAAAATCAAGAATCTAACTATTCTCGTTTATCATGGTGTTACGGTGATTTAGGAATAAGTATAGCCTTATGGCAAGCTGGTGATGCTTTACAAGATGAGATTATAAAACAAGAAGCCATAGAAATTTGTTTATATACTACGCAAAGAATTGATTTAAAAGATACTGGGTTAAATGATGCCGCTTTTTGTCATGGAACTGCAGGAGTGGCACATATTTATAACAGAATGTTCCGTTATACTAGAAAAATTGAGTTTAAAGAAGCTGCTAATTACTGGATAGAGCAAACTTTAAAAATGGCAACATTTGAAGACGGTTTAGCAGGTTATAAATCATTTTTCACTGAAAAATATGGTGGATGGGTAACTAATTATGGATTATTGGATGGTGTTACAGGAATTGGATTAGTATTAAATTCATACATAAATGAAGAAGAGCCTACTTGGGATGAATGTTTATTATTGAGTTAAAATATAAAAATGAATTATACTTTCAATCAAAACAATATCCTCCGTACTCCGTTAAAACCACTAAAAACAAGTTTTAGTAGAGAAGAATTGCAAAAACTTTTCTCTCAAAAAGAAGTACAAGAAGCGTTGTTTTTAGCAACGCCCAATTTATTAGCAGAATGTAAAAAATGGTTAAGCCTAGAAATTACCGATAAGCAGGAAGAAGAAAAATTAATTTTTTCATTATTAAAATATGCTTTACGTATGCACAACCGTTGCACACCTTATGGCTTGTTTGCAGGTTGTGGTGTTATAGGGAATATATCAGATGTTATTACCGTAAATACTCAAAAACCAGAACGAAACACCCGTCTAGATATGAACTTTACTTGTTCCTTAGCACAAGAATTGGCAAAATTGCCGTTTGTGCAGCCGTATCTTAAATTTTATCCCAACACTAGCCTTTATAACTTGCAAGATAAAATACGTTATGTTGAATATCAGTACAAAGAAAACCGAAGAATTCATCAAATTAGTGCGGTTGACAGCTCTGTTTATTTGCATACCATTTTACAAAAAGCACAAAAAGGTGCAACATTAAGTGAATTGGCTCAAAGCATAACCGATGAAGAAATTACAACAGATGAAGCACTCGGGTTTTTACAAGAAATTGTTAATGCACAACTTATTGTTAGTGAATTGGAACCATCTGTTACAGGTAAAGAAGTATTTACTCAAATCTTAAATGTTATAACAACTATTCAACAAAAATACTTTAGCCAAGAATTACAAAGTATCCTTAATTTATTATTAAACCTTCAAAAACAATTGTATCAAATAGACTTACGAATTGGGAATGATGTTTTTGTTTATGAAAATTTATCAGAGAGCTTAAAACAACTAAATATTCCGTTTGAACTAAGTAAACTTTTTCAAACCGATTTATATATAAAGGTAGAAGAAAATAATGGAAAACCCCTCCCATTCAAGGAGGATTTAAGAGTGGCTTTAACTATCCTCAATCAACTTACTTCCAAATCAACAAAAACCAACCTTACTGAATTCCAACGAAAGTTTTATGAACGATATGAAAGTAAAGAAATACCTTTGTTGGAGGCATTAGACATAGAAACAGGAATAGGTTATGCTCAAAACACTAATCACACAGGAGATATTAATCCTCTCTTAAACGATTTAATATTACCATACAGTAACGACCAAGAAACAGAATTGAAATGGAACAAAAAACAATCATTTCTATTTCTTAAACTAAAAAATGCAGAGCAAAACAGCGAAAAAGTAATAACTATAAACTCAAAAGATATTGAAGAATTTAAAGCTAATTGGGATGATTTACCTGAAAGTTTTTCTGTCATGTGTAAGCACCTCGGAAAACGAGAAGAAAACAACTTAATTTTCATTGAGAATGCAGGTGGTTCAAGTGCTGTAAATTTATTAGGCAGGTTCGCATCGAGTAATACCGAAATAGAAAAACTAGTCCTTAAAATAGCGAAAAAGGAGCAAGAAAATTATCCCAATGTCATATTTGCGGAAATAACTCATTTACCCGAAAGTAGGACTGGTAATATTTTAATGCGACCAGTTTTTCGAAAATACGAAATACCCTATTTATCAAATTCATCTTTACCACAAAATCAACAAATAACCTTAAACGATTTATACCTTTCTGTAAAAAACAATCAACTTTTTTTGCGGTCGAAACGATTAAATAAACAAGTTGTTCCTCGTTTAGGAAATGCACACAATTATTCCATAAACGCCTTACCTGTTTATCATTTTTTGTGTGATTTACAAACACAAAATGTAAGAAGTGGGCTATATTTTGATTGGGGAAATATAAAATATGAATTTTCATTTTTACCCCGCGTTGAAGTTGGAAATGTAATTATTTCATCAGCCACTTGGCAACTAAAAAAAGAACAATTTCAAGAATTGCTAGAAAAAAAAGATGCTATTTTAATCCTATCTAAAAAATGGCAAGAAAAATGGCAACTACCTGATTTAGTCCTTTTAGTTGATGGTGATAATGAATTGCTTATTAACTTGAAAGATAATCTGAGTTTGAAGATGTTTATAGCTGAGATAAAAAAACGACCAGCAATAATATTAAAAGAGTTTTTGTTTGATAAAAAAACAGCCATTGTAAGAGATGAACAAGGAAATGCTTACACCAACGAATTTATAGCCATACTTCAAAAAGAACCGTCATTCCTGCGAAAGCATGAATCTGTTAATAATGAAAGTGAGATTCCTGTTTCCGCTTCGCTAAATAGGAATGACGTTACGAACGAAAAGGTATTGAACGATAGCAAAGTCCTCCCCTTCGGGGAGGTTAGAAGATGCTTCTCACTCGGTTCGGAATGGCTTTACTACAAACTTTACTGTGGAGTAAAAACAACCGAAAAAATTTTAACAGAAGTCATAAAACCATTGACAGAACATTTACTAGAAAAACAGCTTATTGATAGTTGGTTTTTTATTCGTTATGCTGACCCTGATGTACATTTAAGGATTCGTTTCCATTTTACTGATTTAAACCACATTGGAACAGTTATACAACTATTTAAAAATGCAATTGCTGAATATGAGCAAACTGGGTTAGTTTGGAAAGTTCAATCCGATACCTATCAACGGGAAATGGAACGGTATGGAACGAATACCATGATGTTGAGTGAACAACTTTTTTATTACGACAGCAAATGTATTGTTAATATACTCGACATGATAGATGGGGATGAAGGGGAAGAAGTACGTTGGTTATTTGCTATAAAAGCAGTTGATGTTTTATTGACTGATTTTAACTTTTCTATAGAGCAAAAAGTAGAATTAATGGAAAGTTTAAAAACAGGTTTTGCTCATGAATTTAACATGAACAAAGATTTAAAAATGCAGATAGATAAAAAATTCAGAACACATAGAGAAATTATTACCCAAGTATTAAATAATGAAAATGGTGAAACAAGCGAATTTCAACCTTTGTTTGAATTGTTAGAACAAAAATCAGAAAGCATAACACCTTTAGTAACTGAAATCTTAACTATTCAACAAAAAGACCAATTACAACTACACTTAAATGATTTGTTGGCAAGCTATATTCACATGTTGTTGAATAGATTATTTAAGAATAAACAACGAATGCACGAAATGGTAATTTACGATTTTATGTGGCGTACTTATCATTCGGATATAGCTAAACAAAAACACCTTCAAAAACAATTAGTTAATTAATGGCATTCCCTTTCTATAAACAGCCCGACGCCATGGATTGCGGTCCAACCTGCCTCCGCATTATTGCCAAACACTATGGTCGGAATATTTCTTTACAAAAATTAAGAAAACTTTCTGAAACCACTCGTGAGGGAGCGTCCTTAAAAACATTAGCCAATGCAGCTGAGAAAATAGGATTTAAAGCCTTAGGTTGTAAAATAAATTTTGAAAACTTACTTGCTGACATTCCACTACCTTGCTTAATTTATTGGGGTCAATACCATTTTATAGTGGTCTATAAAATAAAAAAAGATAAAGTTTACGTTTCCGACCCAGCACATGGTTTATTAGAATATTCTAAAACTGATTTTATAAAAAACTGGATAGGCAACAATGCTGATGACAGCTCTAAAGAAGGAATTGCTCTATTACTCGAACCAACACCTAAATTAAATCAATCTGAAAATGATGATAATGTCGAAAATCGACAAGGATTCTCATTCTTATTTAAGTATTTGTTTCGTTACAAAAAGTTTCTAGTTCAATTGATTGTGGGATTAATAGCCGCCAGTTTGCTGCAATTAATTGTTCCATTTTTAACCCAAAGTGTGGTGGACGTTGGTATTCAAAATCAAGATGTTAATTTTATATATCTGATATTGGCAGCCCAACTTTTTTTGTATTTAGGCAGAACAACCATCGAAATTATTAGAGGTTGGATTTTACTCCACCTCAGTACACGTATCAATATTTCGTTGATTTCTGACTTTTTTATTAAGCTCATGAACCTGCCTATTGCATTTTTCGACACCAAAATGACAGGTGATATCATGCAACGTATCAACGACCACCAACGTATCGAAAACTTACTGACCACCTCGTCTTTAAACGTGTTATTTTCCATGTTTAACCTTGTTATTTTTGGGGGAGTTTTAGCTTGGTACAGCATCAATATTTTTGCTATTTTTTTGGTGGGAAGTTTATTGTATTTTGGCTGGATAATGCTTTTTTTAAAGCGTAGAAAAGACCTCGATTACAAGCGTTTTACACAAATGAGTGGAGAACAAAGTAAAGTGATGGAGTTAATCAACGGAATGCAGGAAATAAAACTTCACAATGCCGAACAGCAAAAGCGTTGGAGTTGGGAATATGTACAAGCCCGATTATTTAAAATTGAAATACAACGCTTAACCTTAGACCAAACACAAAACATCGGTTCTAACTTTATTAATGAAGTAAAAAATATACTCATTACTATATTTTCCGCCAAATTGGTAATAGATGGGCAACTTACCTTAGGTATGATGCTTTCCATTTCGTACATTATTGGACAACTTAACTCCCCTATTTTACAGTTAATTGGGTTTATTCATTCGGCACAAGATGCAAAAATAGCCTTAGAACGATTATCAGAAATTCATAATCGAGACGATGAAGAGAAAGTTGGGGATGAAAAAATTTTAGAAATACCCGCCAATGCAGACTTATCGTTAAAAAATGTTCATTTTCGTTATACAGGAAGTGCTGAAGAAGTTCTAAAAGGATTGGATTTAACTATTCCTGCCAACAAAGTTACTGCCATAGTTGGAGCAAGTGGAAGTGGTAAAACCACTTTAATGAAATTGTTGCTAAAATTTTATGAACCCAATCAGGGAGAAGTTAATTTAGGGCAACATCATTTAGTCAACATTTCGCACCATACTTGGCGAGAACACATTGGCGTGGTAATGCAAGACGGTTACATTTTTAACGATACCATTGCCAACAACATAGCCATTGGAGATGAAATTATAGACAAAGAACGATTGAAAAAAGCCGTTGAAGTAGCCAATATTAGAGAGTATATTGAACTATTGCCTTTAGGTTACAACACAAAAATAGGAATGGAAGGCGTTGGCATGAGTGGCGGACAAAAACAACGATTGTTTATTGCACGAGCAGTATATAAAAACCCAAATTTTATTTTCTTTGATGAAGCTACCAGTTCGCTAGATGCCAATAATGAAAAAGTGATTATGGAAAATTTGAATCAGTTTTTTAAAAACAAAACAGCCGTTGTTATTGCTCATCGTTTAAGCACAGTAAAAAACGCTGACCAAATTGTGGTGTTAGACAAAGGCAAAATTATTGAAAAAGGAACACATCAGGAATTAATTGACCTAAAAGGAAGTTATTATAATTTAGTGAAAAATCAGTTGGAATTAGAAAAGATAAATGCCTGAAACTACCGAAATAGCAAATGAAACATTAAAAAATACGAACCAAAACGGTATCGCTAAAAAAGTTGCTGTTCCTAAAATTGAGCAAATTCGTTCAGACGAAGTTCAAGAAATTATTTCTGCTGTTCCTAGTTGGATGATACGTTGGGGTATTACCCTAATTTTTGGGTTAATTGTAATGCTTATTTCCTTATCGTGGTTTATAAAATACCCAGATATTATTTTTGGAAATGCAACATTGACAACTTTAGAACCTCCTGTAAAATTAGTAGTGAAAAGTTCGGGGAAATTGACCAATATTATACTTGCAGATGGTTCAAGAGTTGAGAAAAACCAAGTTATTGCCGAAATGGAAAACCCTATAACGCAAGAAGGAATTGAGTTTTTGAAAAATTATGTATTGGAAATTAGAGAGTATTTATCAGATAAGGATTTAGATTTACCTATAACAAATGAAACTTTTGTTTTTGGAGCAATGCAAACAACTTTTAACGAATTGCAGAAAAATGGGAAAGATTTACAAGAACTGAAACAAAACAATTTTTCCATTCAAAAAATCAATACTTTGAGAAGTAAAATTGTTCAATACAAAAAACTCATCTTGATTTCATCGGAACAAACTCAACTATTTAAAAAAGAATTGGTTAATGCAGAAGATAAATACAAAGCAGAACAACAATTGTACGCAAAAGGAGTTATTGCAAAAATGGATTTTTATAAAGAAGAATCTGTTTTTCGCCAAAAACAAATGGACTTGGAGAACTTAAAAAAGGCAGCAACCGAACAGCAAATTACTTTAATCAATTTACAGCAAGAGTTAAACGATGCAGCATTTCAATATCAAGAAAACGAACGGACATTGACAAATAATATTCAGGCAAATCTATTGGACATTGAAAACGGAATCGAAAACTGGCAACAAAACTATTCGTTTATCGCTCCTATTTCGGGTAAGTTGGTTTGGTTAGAGAAAATTCATCAAAACCAGTTTATTGAATCTGGTAGGTCACTTTTTGCCATAACGACCAACAACGAAAAATTCATTGCTTTGGCGACCATTCCTGCTAGTGGTTTCGGTAAAATTAAAACAGGACAGACAGCAAGAATAAAACTCAGCAACTACCCTTCTTACGAATTTGGACACCTTGAAGGAATTGTTTATAAATTGACCGAAATTCCTAACGAAAACAGCTATCAGGTAGAAATAAGGTTGAACAACGATATGACTAGTTCGTACAACAAACTGTTGACTTTTACTCCCGAAATGACTGGTACGGCAGAGATTGTTACGGACGATTTGAGAGTGATGCAGCGAATTTTTAACCAATTTAACAAACTATTTGACAGGAACTCCAATGCCAACGCTTCTGTGTCAAGCACATTGTCAAAATAAATCCCGAAAAGTCGGAACAAGTTTTGCCAATAAGCTTTCCACCCTACCGCACCACGAAACAATGCACATACACACAACATGGGCTAAAATCAAGTGGGCGTTTGTAGGTTTTTAAACTTTGGTGCTTTTTATTTACTTTTGTAGTGGTTGACAATGAAATAGTTTCTAATTGCCCACCAGCTTTTAGCCCAAGCCCGTTACAGGCAATGGTAAAATATTAAATTACAAATAGAACTAAGTGAATAGATC
>JAVHRO010000105.1:0-11409 GCA_036171675.1 Vicingus sp.
TTTGAGATAAAAAAAAGAGGCTGTCTATTTCTTTTTAGACACCCTCTTTTTTTTACCTACATCAACTCAAAAAAGTCATTTCCTTTATCGTCGCAAATAATAAATGCTGGAAAATTTACCACTTCAATTTTTCTTACGGCTTCCATTCCTAACTCTGGGAAATCAACCATTTCAATTGATTTGATATTCTCTTTAGCTAAAATAGCAGCAGGGCCACCAATTGAACCAAGGTAAAATCCACCGTATTTCTTACACGCTTCACGTACTTGTGCCGAACGATTTCCTTTTGCCAACATTATCATAGAACCTCCATGCGATTGGAATTCACCAACGTACGAATCCATTCTGCCCGCTGTAGTTGGTCCAAAACTACCCGATGGCATGCCTTCAGGAGTTTTTGCAGGACCTGCATAATAAATAGGATGATTTTTAAAATATTCTGGCATTGGTTTACCACTATCAATTATTTCTTTAATTCTGGCATGTGCACTATCTCTTGCTACAATTAATGTTCCATTAAGACTTAATCTTGTTTTAATTGGGTAATTAGATAATTGTTTTAATTGTTCAACCATAGGCTGGTTCAAGTCAATTTCAACAGCAGGCTGTAAATGAGGTGCTTTAGCAGGAACAAAACGACCTGGATTCGTTTCTAATTGTTCCAAAAAGATACCTTTTTCAGTAATTTTCCCTTTAATATTTCTATCTGCCGAACAGCTCACCCCTATTCCAACAGGACAAGAAGCAGCATGTCTAGGTAAACGAATAACTCGAACATCATGTGTAAAATATTTACCTCCAAACTGAGCACCTATTTGACTCTCCTGACAAATTTTATTAATTTTTTCTTCCCATTCTACATCTCTAAATGCCTGACCATTTAAATTTCCTTCTGTTGGCAATTCGTCATAATAACCAGATGATGCTAATTTAACTGCTTTTAGATTTGCTTCTGCCGATGTACCTCCAACCACAAAAGCCAAGTGGTATGGTGGACAGGCTGCTGTACCCAAATCCCTAATTTTAACAGAAATAAATTCTGTCATACTTTTCTCATTCAATATGGCTTTGGTTTGTTGATATAAATAAGTTTTATTAGCAGAACCTCCTCCTTTAGCAATAAACAAAAACTTGTACTCATTGCCTTGATGTGAATAGATATCTATTTGTGCGGGCAAATTGTTACCTGAGTTTTTCTCATTAAACATGGTTAATGGTACAATTTGCGAATAACGTAAATTCCTATTTACATAAGTATTATAAATGCCCTTTGATAAAAATTCGGCATCATCCACTCCTGTATAAACATCTTCTCCCTTTTTTGCCATTACTATTGCTGTTCCTGTATCTTGACAAGATGGTAATTGACCTTCTACCGCAACTTTAGCATTGACTAATAGGGTATAAGCAACAAACCTATCATTATCAGTTGCTTCAGGATCATCTAATATCTTTGCAACTTTTTCAAGATGAGCGGTTCTCAACATAAATGAAACATCAGTCATTGCTTGCTCCGCTAATAATTCAATAGCTTTGGGGTTAACTTTAAGAATTTTTCTTCCGTCAATTTCTATGGTGGAAACATAATCAGACGAAATTAATTTATATGATGTTTTATCCTTACTTAATGTAAATGGATCTTGATAAAAAAAAGATGACATAATATATTTTTTAATGAATTTTTAAGCTACAAAATTAATGGTTGCTATGTTATAAAAATATGATTAAAATCCTGATTAAAAAAAAAGCCTTAAGTAAAAACTTAAGGCTCTAATAATTAATAATTTAACTATTAATAGAATTTATATCTTTCATCTTTAACACCAAACTTTTTCTTCAACGCCTCATATGCATTGTTTGAATTGTTGTTATACATTTGTTCCAATTGTAATTTATAAGGTTTAAAATCAGTAACAACTGGGGCATTAATAACATTATCAACAAGTACAACAAAAACACCTGTTTGTCCTTCTAATGGAACACTCATTTGACCTTTTTTTAAGGTTGGAATCATACCAATAATTCTAGGCTCTTGCCCCATTGATGGAACAGAATAATTAGCGAAAGCCACATCGTTAGCCATATCAACAGTTCCTCCTATTTTAGCAGCCAATTCTTCCAGAGATTTAAGGCCTTTCATTTCTTCAATAAACTGATTGGCTTTTTTCTTCTTTTTAGCGCCTAATTCAACTTGAATTTCTACTTGATCCATTGGAGCTATTCCTTCTTCTTTCACTTCTGAAAGATGTGCTACTACAAAACTTTGGCTAAATTGAAAAGGAGCCGAAACTTCACCTTTTTCATTATTAAAAGCCCAACGAATAAGTTCTCTAGGTGAATCTAATCCTGCAATTTCTTTATCGCTTGCTTTTACTTCCGCAATACGTTTTAGGTTTTCACCGCTTTCGGTAGCTTTTGTAAAATTATCAGAGTTATTATTGGTTGAATAAAAGCTACTTGCTTTTGCAAAAATTTCATCAAAGGTAGCATTGCTAGCCTCAATATTTCTAACCAATTTAGCAATTTGAACTTTTTTAACTTTTTCGCCTTGACCAGTTATTTCAATTAAGTGAAATCCAAATTGAGTTTTAACAATTGTTAAATCACCTTTTTTACCATTAAAACAAACATCGTTAAATTCAGGAACCATTTGACCTTCTTTAAACCAACCTAAGTCACCGCCTTCAACAGCAGATGCAACATCTTCAGACATTACTTTTGCAATTTCATCAAATTTTCCACCTTTTTGGATAACCGTTTTAATACTATCTAATTTAAAATAAGCTGATGAATCGTTAGGCTGAGTAACTTTTAAAAGTATGTGTCGAGCTTTTACAGAATCTGGCACCAATTTAGTATTTGATAATTTTGCTAAAACAAAATTATTTCCTTCTTCATAAGGACCTACTAATGTACCTTTAGGAGCATCGAAAAAATTTGAATCACTTACATAAGGCATATTGCCTTTACTGTAATAATTAATATCAAACGGAACATCTGAGTTAAATGAAACATAAGCAGAATCGTTAGTAGATGCCTTAAATTCTTCAGCAGTTTCAGTTATCCACTTTTTGGCTTCTTCAATATCTAAAGCTGACGGAACTACATCAAACTTTACGTACTCTATCGTTCTTGAAGCATCTTGATTAAATTCGTTTTTATGCTCTTCGTAATAAGCTTGTTTTTCCGTATCAGTTACCGTTATTGTTGTGTCTAAAACAGTATTGTATCTTTTAGCAACAAATTTTATTGAACGTTTTTCTTCTTGCTCTTTTTGAGTTCGTTTCGCAAAAAGTGTTGGCGCATATAAACCTTTCTTAATTAAATTGAAATATTTTGTTGATGCCCGTTCTTTTTGAATACCATCTTCAAACAACAACCACTGATTTTTGTTTTCAACTGGCATAGTTTCAAGGTTTTTCAGAAACTGCAAAACTTGAGTTGGATTAAATTCGCCAGTTTGAGGATTAGAAAAGGCTTGTTTTACTTGCGGGTGAGGATCATTACCTTGAATCATGTCAAATAATTCTTGAGGACTAACTGCAATTCCAAGTTCATTGATTTGACTAACCACTACTTTTTCACGAACAATATCATTCCAAACTTGTTCTAAAATCGATTCTTTTACTTGTTCGTTAGCAGTTCCTTTATTTTGAGCTTCCCAACGACTAATTGCGGCTTCATATTGATTATTAAACTCAATTGCAGAGATTTTATCCCCACCAATGTTTCCAACATTTCTGTCATTTCCAAAAAATGAACGACCTGATTGGATGAAGTCTCCTAAAATAAAAGACAACATTGCTACACCAATGATTATCAACAATAACGCTGATCTTTCTCTAATTTTTCCTATTATTGCCATGTTTATTAAAAATATTTGGGCTGCGAATATACGATTGTTGGTTGAAATATAAAAGCAGAAAATTGTTTATTATTTAGCAAATTATTTCATTTTAAAATTTAATCTATTCGAATGGTTATAATTTCTATTTTGTTGTTACTCACCTCATCAATATTGAATTTGAATTTTTCATAAGAAATTACCTCATGTTTTTCTGGAATACTCTCGTGGATTTGAAAAATTAACCCACCCAACGTCTCATATTCTTCAGACACTGGAAGGTCAAGTTTATATTTTTCATTAATAAAATCAATTTCCGTTTTAGCTGAAAAGGTAAATGTATTTTCGTCTATTTGTTTTTCTATAAGCTCTTCTATATCATGCTCATCTTCAATTTCGCCAAAAATCTCTTCAATGATATCTTCGGTGGTTATAACACCTGATGTGCCGCCAAATTCATCAACAACAATGGCCATACTTCGACGTTGATTAATAAATTGTTTTAAAATTTCGTTTGCTGGCATAGATTCTGGAACAATAGCAATAGGTAATAATATAGTTTTGATACTTTCTGGTTTTTTAAATAATTCAAGCGAGTGAACGTATCCTATAATATTGTCGATGGAATCTCTATAAATTAGAATTTTTGACAATTCTGTTTCAATAAATTTATTCTTCAATTCATCAATAGAATCATCAATATTCATGGCAATTATTTCGGTTCTATGAACCATGCATTCCCGAGCTTTTACATCAGTAAAATCAAGGGCATTCTTAAAAATTTGTATCTCATGTTCTATATCTTCACCATGTTCTTGTCGCTGTTGAATATCGGATACAAAATGTTCTAAATCGATTTTGGAAAAAGCCAACTCACGGTTTGAGGTGTCCACTTTAAATAAATAAAGAATTGCATTTGAAAATTGATTTACTATAAAAGTTAAAGGAAGTAGAATTAAATAAACAATTTTTAATGGAATTGCTGCAAATTTTAATGCAAAATTTGGATTAATTCTAAGTAATGCTTTCGGCAAAAATTCTGCAAAAAATAATACGATTAGCGTTGAAATAATTGTTTGTATTATTAAGACAAGACTCGATTTATGAACAAAATTATGAATGACTGGTTCCAATACTGATGCCATTAGCATACTATAAACTACTAATGCAGCATTATTACCTATAAGCATTGCCGAAATAAATTTGGTTGGTTGTTGCAAGAAATTTGAAAGAATTTTGGCAGAAAAATCACCTTGTTTTTTTTCAAGTTCAATTTTTAATCGATTGGCAGAAATAAAAGCGATTTCCATTCCAGAGAAGAAAGCGGAAAAAGAAATAGAAATAATAATATAGATAATATACGTTGACATAATTAGTTTTTGTTAAAATTGTTTTCTTTTTCCATATTTTTCCGTTGTCTTCGCCTAAGAAAAAACAAAAATATAGCTAAAATCGAGAAAATATAAAAGAATAATCCATCTTGAATAGATGGTAAGTTTACTATCTTATATGTACCTGTTACGATACAAAAAATGGCAATCATTAGCCACATGGCTTCTAAAAATCGAACTACTTTATACATATTCGTTTTCCGTTTAATATTAGTTTCTCTTAACCTCCCCCGAATGGAATAATAGTACTACACCTATTCAATCGACATAAGTAACGCATTATGGATTGTGAGTTAACCTATTTCCTTCCTTCTGGAGGACTAGGTTGGGCTTTTACTTCTTCATCTTTTAATTGTATGGTTCCTTTTATTCTTAAGATCTTGTACTTCGTAAAACTTTCGTTTGAGATAAGTCCATCACCCATAATAATCTCATCCGAAGTAGTTATTTTCACAAATTCGTTGGTGTAAATTTTAGCTGAATCTTGCATCCAAATTAAATGCTCAGTATTTAATTGGTCTCCTTTTTCATTAATAACAACCACATCATTTTTTGCCTCAATTCGTTTTTCATATATTTTATTGATGGCGTATTTTGCTGTTAGTCTTGTCGTAACTCTTTTTAATGAATCAAAAAAATTAACTTCAATGCCTTTTGGCATTTCAGTATAAGGTTTTTCACCTGCATAGTCTAACATTAAAGGAGCGGTAACCTTAATTTTTACGACCGCGTTTTCAGAATAAATTAACGCTACATTTTTACCAGTTTTTGTGGGGTCATTTTTTTTTAACGAAAGATCGTTGATTTGACTGGTGGTATTTTCGCATGAACAAAGAATCCCGATAACAAGTATCGGGATTAATTGATAAGCGTTATAAATACTTTTTAATTTCATTATTCACTTACTCGTATTGTAGTCTTTTCGTTAATCCAACAAGCTACTGAGTAGGAGTCACCTTTTTGTTTACCATAGAAGAAAATATCTTGAGTTTTTGGGAAACCTGCCGAAGCTCGAGCAATTTTTTTATTGGCCTCATCTGCTACAGATGAATCAATAGATTTCGCTTTTTGATATTTATCAACCGCTGCCCAATAAGCTCCCCATTTACCTAATTCACCATCATCACAAGCACTTGCACTATACACATAAGCATCTCCAATTATAAGGTAAGCATCACCTAAATTGCTTTTAAATCCAAGCGCTTTGTTTGCATATGTTCTAGCAGAAGAATAGTTTTTAGCATACATATAGGCTTCTGCGATACTCATCATAAATTGTGCTTTGTTTTCATCTTTATCCGACATTTCAGCTGCTTTATTAAAGAACTCAATTGCTTTAGCATAATCCTTTTTACCTAAAAATAATTTACCCATACCATCAGCTCCTTCAGCAGAAGGTTCCAATTTAAAATAAGCTTCAGCAACTTTAGCAAAAATTGGTGCATCATAACATTTTTTGTATCTCAACAGTTTCATAGAACTTCTTAACCATTCGAGATTATCTTTATTTGCTTCAAAATTTTTCTCAGCCATTGGAACCAATATTTCACAATCTAAATATGGAGCAGTTACACCTTCAATTCTTTTTAGTGCATCTAAATAACTTTCTTCTTGTTTTGAACCACAAATGGCATTTACTTTCTCATACATTTCTACCACTTCAGCTTTAGTTTTTTTACCTTCTTTTTCTAAGTTAACTACCGCATACATTACCGCTACCAAAGTTCCTGGATCAGATTGGTTTCCACCTAGATTTACTGCTTCTTGTAAAACATCGAATGTTTTTTGAGTTTCTTTTTTGCTATACACCAACATGGTTTGACCTTTTAATCCAAGCACGTTAGCCTTGTCACCAAACATTTCAATTCGGCGATCATAAATAGCATACATGGTATCTTTATAGGCTTGTTGCAATTTAGCATCGGTAGCACTTTTAATAAAATCTTGATAAAATTTTACTCCATTAATGTACAATGATACTTGCGATTGTGGACAAGTTTCATATGCTTTTTTCCATAAACTAAAAGCAAGAGTTGGATCGCTTTTTAAATAATCTTTATAAATTAAGCTTTCTATACAAGTGATGCTATCTTGAGGAGTTTTACCGTATTTGCCTTGAGCAAAGGTTAAACTAGAAATTGCTAATCCTATAATTGCTAATGTTAACTTTTTCATTTTACTAAATTTTTTCTGTTTTTAATCGTATTTTCTTTTAATGAACCATCTATCGTTTATTGTTAAACCAACATTAAAATTAACAAATGTTTCTTTTACTAAACCGTTAGTCGATACCCCTCTGTTTCCTGCTTCAACTCCAAAGTTTAAACCTGGAAGGGAGGTGTCGGTACGTTTTAATGGTAAGCCTATTCCAAATGTTATGCCATACTCATTAATATCAGTATTATTGATTGAATAATAAGCAGTTGAATATCGTGCACCAAATTTATATCGCATTCGTTTAAAATAATTGTTAAATGCATCATACTTTGGAGTTATTTGATAACCAGCTGAAATGGTGTAATTGTTTTTGTAAGTCATATTACTTTGTGGAGATTGAATGGCTGACCAATTGGTGGTTTTAACATCAACAGCAATAATCCACTTTTTATCTTTTTCGAACGATAACCCTCCACCAATTTTAGCAGGCATTTCAGTAATTTCATTTACATCAGGAGTATAAGAAATGGTATCTTTAAGTGTTCCGAAATCAATGTTACCCGTAAATGTTCTAATGTTTTTAGTTTGTTTGGTATGTAAGTTAGCCGCTAAAGCATACGTTGCTCCAATGGTGAACAAGTACTTGTCGCCACTTGCATTTACAAATGCTTTTTGATATTGCAGACCGAAATCAGAAGTAAAATCAGAAATGTGATTATCTAAAGTTTCCCATAAATTGAACGAATAGGGGATTCCGCCAAATATGATTTTTTTATCGTAATTAATATTTCCAAAAATATACGAAAAGTTGTAGCCAATTGAAACTAATGAGGTAGAATCAATATTAAATTTAATTGCATTAGCAAGAAAAACTTTATTTAACCCTCCGTTACCTTGATAATAATAACTAACGTCGCCAGCTATTGAATTATTTGAAGTGGTTGAATAATTATAACCAACACTAGTATATGGAAGGGCACCCAAAGCCATTCCCCATTTATTTTTTATGATTGGAAAGCCAAAAGCAATATGACTAATGGATGAGTTATTTTGAAATTGAGACTGGCTAGCGCTTGATAACCACAATGCATTATTGGTAAATCCTAATTCAAACGTGGTTATTCCTAATTCAGATAAAGATGCTGGATTAATGATGTCCAAATCGGTTGACGAACGTAACCCAATACCTGTACCTGCAAAACCAAAATTTTGATTAAAACTTTCGGAACGCAACACTCCTAAACCATATTTTGAATAGGGCGAATTAGTAGTTGTTTGACCATAACTGCACATGCTAAACAAAAGCAACAACACGATTAAATAACTTCTAATTTTTTGCATTATAATTTAAAATTTCGTTTAACCCTTTTAAGAGAAAAAATTTGTCTGCAAAGATGCGATTTTTTGATTCTAAATCAAACATTTCAGCATTTCCTCCTGTAATTACTACCTGTAAATTTTCGTAAAGCCCATTATACTTGGCAATTACACCTTCAATTTCTGTTTTTATTCCATAAAAAACTCCCGATTTTATGGATGCTATGGTAGAGTTAGCTGTTAACTTTGGATTATCATTGTTGCTAATTTCTACCAATGGTAATTTTCCAGTAAACTGATTTAATGCTTTTAACCTTAAATTAATTCCTGGCGAAATTGAGCCACCCTGATAATTATTTTTACTATCAATAAAATCGTAAGTAATGCAAGTACCCACATCAATTACCAACACATTGGTTTGTGGAAATAACTTACTTGCGCCCGAAACCAATGCAATACGGTCTTTGCCTAAGGTATTGGGAGTAGCGTACAAATTATTAAATGGTAACAAGGTGGTTGAGCTTAAACTGATAAAATTTGTGTTATTTATTAATACATTTTCTAGCTCAGGTTGATGGTCGCGAACATTAGAAATTATTGAATAAACAATATTAAATTGTTTCAATAAACTATGGGCATCGTTTACCGTTAAAGAATCATAATTTTTGTTAAAAACCAACTTGTCTTTATCAAAAACCGCTATTTTGGCAAGGGTGTTACCTATGTCGATGACTAAATTCAACTGATTATCAATGTTTAAGAAATAATAACTCTTCAAAAGTACAAATAGTATCTAATTTTTTTTTGATGATTAAATTATTTTAATACATTTGCCGACCGTAAATAAATGGTGCCTTAGCTCAGTCGGTAGAGCAAAGGACTGAAAATCCTTGTGTCCCTGGTTCGATTCCTGGAGGCACCACTTACCAGAAGCCTTGTAAACATTGTTTGCGAGGCTTTTTTGGTTTTTGGAGCAAAAATAAAAGCGTACTATTTTTAAAAGAGGAGCGTACTATTGAAGTATCTACCATAGTTGAAAACTTTTTACCTTCTCAAAGATTTCAGTGCACAACCCCCGCGAGAACCATATGAATGGATTCCTTATAAGGAACCTTTTGTTTATCAATAAGTTGTGGTTATATTCTTTAAACACAATGAAGTTTATGGTTTTATATTAGTTGATGATAATTTCTATCAAATTTAAATTAATTCTTTCTTATTTATCACATTTTTCACATTTATTCGATCTACTGTATTCCAATCTATTCACTCTAGCTTGCTTAAGTACACCAATTCTGTATTCGGAATCAACTTTTAATCCTTTCCAGGCTTCTTCTGGTGTTAATCCTTTTAGTTGTCCGTGTGGTTTTATGGTATTGTAATCCTTTATGAAGTACCTAAGAATTCGTTTTAGATGTTTTAAATCTCTGGGTTGTTTTGGAAAAATATATCGATATTTTAAAGTTCTATTTAACCTTTCTATCATAGAATTAGAAAAATTTATGTCTCGCAATGCAACTAGTTTTTGAATATTAATATCGGATTTACTTATAAAGTTATTGATGTGTATATTGTTGTTCTCAGGACCACCATCCACAATTAAATCCACATTAAGATTATCAGAAATTAATGAAGACTTTTCATATGCCTCTGAAATTGTTAAAGTTGTTACTAAACCTGAAACTCTTTCTTTAATTGCATAAGACAAGATATATCTTGAGTAATTATCAATGACTAAAGAAATATAGTACCGTTTATTATCCAACGTTTTTAATGTAGTAATATCCGCATGCCATATTCTGTTTGGTGCATCTGCTCGAATACCTTCTTTGTGTCGTTTCTTTTTCTTTACAATATTTATATTTTTTCGAATACCAAGTACAGTATTTACCTTATACATTGTATTTTCTGAAACTGATATGGTACCGTCTCTTAATCCCTTTAAATGAACACTTCTAATTGACCAGTGAAGCGTCTTTCTATCTAACAGTGCATATTTAATTGCTCTTACTTCTGCTGGGGTTATTTGAGCTGAATACATCTTGTTGCACCGTTTAAAATACGATCTCGCACAAGTTAATTTTACATCTGAAACCCATGTATAAAAAGTGGAAACAGAAATTTTAAATATTTTAACTGCTTTATTAATAGGAATAATTTCTCTTGTTCTTAGTATTGCATCAACCACTTGTTCGCGTGCTTCTTTCATTGAACAATTAAAATCTTTAGTTGTTGTTATAATACTACTTAATGTTTTAACTAACCTGCCATAAGCATAAAACATCTTTGGATATTGATTGAGTGTCTTAATTAATTCGGTATGATTATCGGCAATGTCATTTATTTCGCATCCAACATGTCTTTGTATATTATTATCATTTTTCCATCTTGAAATATTCGTTTTAGGAATTTTCCCGATATATTTTTGTGGAATCAAGCCATAATGGACTAATTCTTTTAAAGTGGTATGATATGAATTTCTGGTTGTCATAATAATTAAGAATTAAAAATAAGGTTCTAAATTATTACAATGTCTAATTCAATATAAGGTATGGTTCATATTTTTATTTAACGGTAAATTAAAAGAGATTTTTCAGCGTCTTTTTAACTAAAAAATGTTGTAAATGAAGGAGTTAGGATATATTATGGCTCTAGTTTAAAATAGGTATTATTTTGTATATTTGCGTATGAAATTATCAG
>JAVHRO010000106.1:0-37526 GCA_036171675.1 Vicingus sp.
TCGAACCCGCGACCCCATGCGTGACAGGCATGTATTCTAACCAACTGAACTACCAAACCTACTTTTCCTTAAAAGGAGTGCAAATATACTTGTTTTTTTAACTTGCTTATTTTTTTTTTTAAAAATTAGAGAATTTTTTTTCTTTTTATTAAATACGGTAATAAAATTAGATCGAAACCTTTGTTTATATCCGCTTCAATAAAATCAATTCCATATTGTAAGCACTTCAATTTTAAATCATTAACTTGAGTCAACTTTTCTTTGATATAGTTTTCCTTTACTTCGTTTGGGTGTAATTTAATTTCTTCTCCCGTTTCCAAATCGATAAACTGGTAGGGTCTATTTTCAAAATTAAAATCAAGCTCCTTATCTTTATCAACTGTATTAAATAAAATTACTTCGTGTTTATTGTGTTTTAAATGGTGTAATGCTGCAAATAATTCATCATGGCTTCCTGTATTTTCCATCATATCGCTAAAAACAATTACAAGCGAACGTTTATGAATACTATCTGAAATAGTATGCAACGACTTAATTGCAAAAGTACTCCGATGGATATTCGGTTTATTAATAAGATTTTCTAACTCATGATACAAGAACTTATGATGCACCGTGCTTGATTTTGCAGGAGTGTGAATATCAAGCTTATCACTAAAAATACTTAAGCCAACTGCATCGCGTTGTTTTTTAAGCAAAGTAGTTAAAGCAGCAGCAGCATAAATAGAAAATTTTAGCTTATTAAATTTTGCTGAATTATTATCTATTTCAGGAAAATACATCGACGATGAAGCATCAATTACCAGTTGACATCTTAAATTGGTTTCTTCTTCATAGCGTTTTAAAAACAACTTATCCGTTCTTCCATAAAGTTTCCAATCGACGTGCCTAGTCGATTCTCCATTATTATATAAACGATGTTCGGCAAACTCCACAGAAAAACCATGAAAAGGGCTTTTATGTAATCCTGTAATAAAACCTTCTACCACTTGTTTTGAAAGTAATTCGAGTTTTGAGTATTGTTGTATTCGGTGTAAATCAATATTAAATACCATAACTTCAAATTTAGTTTTAATATTAATTCTGCATCATTTTTATTTGCTAAATAAGTATTAAATATCTTTAATTATTGTTTTCTTTGAAAGATAAATTTTCGATATGAAATCTTCCGCAAACACAACAAAAACATCAGCATTAATAACCCTTATCTCTGTCTTCTTTTTTTGGGGATTTGTTGCTGCCAGCAATGATATTTTAATTCCAGTTTTTAAAGAAAATTTAAACCTTGAACAGTGGCAATCTCAAATGATTTCGTTTGCATTTTATGTAGCATACACTGTGGGATCAATAATTTATTATCTTATTTCAAAAGGTTCTGGTGGCGATATTTTAAATAGAATTGGTTATAAAAATGGAATTGCTTTAGGATTGGTTATTTCTGCTCTTGGCACATTGATGTTTATTCCGGCAGCTAATAGCAATTCTTTTGTTTTAATGATATCAGGTTTGTTTATTGTTGGATTGGGTTTTTCATTACAGCAAACTGCAGCTAATCCGTTAGCTATAATAATGGGTGATCCAACAAAAGGTTCGCAACGATTAAGTTTAGCCGGTGGAGTAAATAACGTTGGAACAACCATTGGACCTCTATTAATTAGCTTTGCCATTTTTGGCTCAATTTCATCCGCCAGTTCTTCTATTGGCAGTATTGAGAGTATTAAAATTCCTTACCTGATTTTAGGAGCTGCATTTATTGTGGTTGCGGTAATTTTTAAATTCTCCTCTATTCCAAATAAAATACATTCGGTTAATGACGATGAAAAATCTGTAATTCCTGTTGCCAATGAAAGAAAAAGTGCCTTAAAATATCCACAATTAATTTTAGGAATGGTTGCCATTTTTGTGTATGTGGGCGTCGAAGTTTCCACGGCAAGCAATTTACCTGAGTTTATGAAACAACATGCTGGAATTAGCACCGAAAATGTAGCCCCTTTTGTTTCGTTGTTTTGGGCAAGTTTAATGATAGGTCGTTGGACTTCCTCAGTTGGTGCTTTTAATTTAAAAGGTGGAATAAAAACCATGATGAACTTTCTAATGCCATACATTGCTTTTGGTGTTTTTCTTCTAGTTAATAAAATTGCCAATCACGACCTTACGCCCTTCTATATATATGCATTTGTAATTATTGTGTTGATTTTTGCCGACATTTTAAGTAAAGGAAATCCAGCAAAGCAGCTTTTAATTTTTTCAGGTATTGGTATTACTGCATTATTTATTGGGATGCTATCATCGGGAATGGTGAGTGTTTATGCTTTTATTAGTGTGGGATTATTTTGTTCAACTTTATGGCCTTGCATATATACATTAGCAATTGCAGGTTTAGGAAAACATACCAACGAAGGTTCAAGTTTTTTAATAATGATGATTATGGGTGGAGGCTTTATTAGCTTATTGCAAGGTGCATTATCATCCGATAATTTATTGGGTATTCAATGGAGTTATTTAGTTGGCGTGGTGTGTTTTGCTTATTTAGTATTTTATGCATGGAAAGTAACCTCCATTTTAAAATCACAAGGAATTGATTATAACTCAAAAACAAAAAGCAATCTTTAAAGAGTTACCTCACTATCATTTTGATGGATAAATTGATTGTTAAATTATTAAAATTTACCAAATACATTCCTTTTGCTAAATTTAGCTGGTCTGTTCCAATTATATTAATTCCTTGAGAAAACACATTGTTTAAATTATAAACCATTCTACCATTAAGGTCAACAATTTTAATTTCAGAAATAACCTCCTCATTTGAATTGTAGTTAATATAAATGTTTCCATTATTTTCGTACAACTTAACTTTTTTATTATCAATAGCTTCTACACAATTTGAATAAGCAATTGTTTGATTAAAAACTGTTTCGTTTCCATTAAAATCTACTTGCGATAAACGATAGTAGGAATTAGCATTAATCCAATCATCTTCAATTTGGTAATTTGAAACTTGGTGTGTATTACCATTTCCAGCCATAGTTGCTAGTAGACTAAAATCTGCATTGCCATTTGCCATTTTCTCTATCTTAAAATAATCACAATTAGTTTCTGAAGCCGTTACCCAATTAATTATTGCTTTACCATTTTCACATTCTGCTGTAAAACTTAACAATTCCACAGGTAAGGGATTACTACTTGAGGAACCAGACCCAAAGGTAAATGGGCTAAAGCAGGTAACTAAGTTTGATGTAATATTACCTATACTCATGCTTCCAGAAGTTGCAGAATTTCCATTATCACTCCATAATGAACCATTCCAACGAACCACTCTTAAATCGGTTAGATTATTTATAGCACTTGCCGTGTCCCAATATAAGGACACATTAACATTACTCACTCCATTGGTTCTATTTAGCACCCAATATTCAAGAGTACTAACATGGTCAATTGTCACATCCTTTAATGAAACATTATACAAAGGGTTAGGATTATTTTTAAAATAAGTTGCTGTAAAATGATCCGTAACCACACTGGGTGCTGTAATCGCTATTGGTGCATATTTACCCAAATTTCCAACAGGAAAAACAAAAACATCATTACCTACTTTTCTACAATTTCCATTGATGTATGTTGTGGTAGATGCTCCAGTATAAGTCGCATTATCGTTAATAATAATGTAATTGGTATCGGTATTAAAAAGTCCACTAGAAAAAGTGAGTACATTGTTTACCGCAACATACCCTGTACTTGAGTGGGTTACACCGTTTGAATTATTAATCGTTAAATTATAAAAATCGTTATTGCTAGCACCAGTAATATTACCTAACGTTGAACCAGAAAAAATAAAATTTTCAGTACCCATGGTATAGGTGCCATTGTTTATAAAATTACCATCGGTAATTTCAATTTTAGCAGTACCAATAGCCTGTATGGATGCCGTAGCCATTATTTCTATTCCTTGTGAAAAGGCTTGGCATGAATTAAAAACACTAAGCGAAATTACTGCAAAAAAGGTTGTTATTGGTTTCATAACACAAGGATTTAAAGGAAAACTTATTTACTATATTCAGATCTACTACCAAACGTGTCCATTTCATAATGAAAATCTATTGAAATACCACCAGCGTCAGCTGCATAGGTATCTGCTGCATTAATAGAATTTCTCCAAATTCGACAAACTAACACACTCGATACTTTTTTCCCTGTTGCATCTAATCCAACATTTGCTGCTGTAAGTGGTGTTATTAAATGTGTGCCTAATGTGAAAGGACCTGTTACAACAATGGTGTTGGTTGTTATTGCTGGAAAAACTTGAGGTGTTACAGGGTCATAGTTGGTCCAACTGTATTCAAAATTCCATTCAACATTACCAGAAGCTGAACTTTTTGGTGTCCAATGTATATGAGGATAAATTCTTGTACCTTGTTTCCAGCTGTGTGGTAATTGAACAGTAAACGACATGGCCTCTACACCAGAAACATCTCGAAAATACCAAATTTCTGGACCAGCACTTGCTCCAGGTAGAAAACCGAGTTTAGCAGCGTCTTGCCCCTTATCTAAAGTAACTCTTAAATCATCCCACACGGTGGCAGAGCTATCCATCCGTAATGTTCCATCAGCTTCAATAACTAAGTTATTGTTTATTTTTACTTCTTGTGCTTTAATAAAAGTTGAAGCTAAAAATAATAAAGAAATTAACGTTATGTTTTTCATGGCTAAATTGTTTAATTTACATGATAAAGTTACTTCATAAAATTGCTATAAAAAAGAGTATTAATACGGTTTTTTATTTAGCCATTTAAGTATTAATACTTATTGAAAACAATGATTTTTAATTGCAATATTTAATTAAAATAGGCGGTTCATTTCTTAAATAATTTATCAAATACATTTACATTTCTAATTTCATAGCAGTAATTTAAACGATAAACATAAAATAGTTATGATTTATCGAAATAATTATTATAGATTATTAAAGATTTTTTGTTTATTTGCAATTAATAAAAAATTTATTATAAACTAATAGAAATGATAAAGAAATATTTTAGCTTCGGAAACCGTATAATCATTCTATCAACCATAGCCTTAGTTTCTTTTGGGTGTGGGAATGATGAAGATGCAGTAGTTGAAGAAGAAACCAAACAAGAAGACAATTCAAAACAATCTCAGTTATTAGAAATTGATGGAAAAGTATTTAGTATTCCATCACCTATACAAACTGCTGCTTTAATTAAAAATTCAGGAACTAATTATAGCAAAGAAGTTTTAAATGTTCCGTCAAATGTTACGAAGTATTCAACTAATTTTAAAAAAGCTGTTAATTTGGGTGTTTACGGTGCAGATTTAGGTTATGTAACACTTTATGAACAAACTCAAGATGCTATTTCTTTTTTAACCGCTATTAAATCATTAGGCGACGATTTAGGTGTTAGCAGTGCTTTTGATATGGAATTGGTTCAACGTTTTGAAAAAAACATAGGTAATCAAGATTCTATTTTATCACTTGTTTCTGACGCTTACAAATCAAGCGACCGTTACCTTAAAGATAGCCAACAAAATGATGTAGGTGGATTAATTTTAGCTGGTGGTTGGATTGAAAGTTTATACTTTGCAACAAGTGCGGCTAAAATGACTAATAACAAAGAAATAATTAAACGAATTGGCGAACAAAAAACTACCGTTAATAACCTAATTAAATTGTTAACCCCATATTATAGTAAACCAGATTTTACAGCTTTTGTGGACAGTTTAATAGAATTGGATGAATTATTTTCTAAAATTGAAATAAATTATACCTATGTAAAACCTACTGTTGATGCAAAAAACAAAGTCACTACCATTAATAGCACGACAGATGTAGTTATTACTCCTGATCAATTAAAGGCTATTACCGATAAGGTTAATAAAATGAGAGCCGAATTGATTAATTAATTTAAAAAATACTAAACAAACGCTAAAATGAAAAACGTTAATATTCTAAAAATAGCCTTATTTTTAATTGGTTTTACTACCATTACTTCAGCATTTTCTCAATGCGACTCAATTGCCAACATGTGCGATAAACATCTTAAAAATGGATTTATCTCTGATGGTCAAGATTATCGTTCGTTACTATTAAATGACGAAATAGCTGAATTTAATATGGTTTTATATGGTAACAGTACATACCGATTTGCTGCGTGTAGTGGATTAAGCGATGGAAATTTAATTTTCTCGGTTTACGATCAACAACGAAACTTATTATTCACTAATAAGGATTATGCAAATGCTCCTTATTGGGATTTTAAAATTGCCAATACCATTGACTGTATAATCGAAGCTCAATTAGACCCTAATAGTTTAGCCTCTGGTTGTGCTGTCCTTTTGGTAGGCTTTAAGCAATAATTAAATAATGTATATTAAAAGATTGAAGGTATTATTTGATTAAATAGTGCCTTTTTTTTTGTAATTTGAAAGATTAAATTGAAACTAATATATGAGTGAAAGAATATTAAAAGCCCTAATGCAATTGTTCTCAATTGTATCTGAAGCAAATGAGCTTTCAGACAATAGTAGAGTTATTGTAGAGTCTTTTTTAAAACAACAGTTAAACCAACAATTGGTTGATGAGTATCTCAACTTATATGACGAATTTATTCTTGCTAAAACACAAAAGGGTGATAGCGAGAAAAAAAGAAAAC
Source organism: Vicingus sp. (assembly GCA_036171675.1). GTDB lineage: Bacteria > Bacteroidota > Bacteroidia > Flavobacteriales_E > Vicingaceae > Vicingus. The sequence goes on from JAVHRO010000106.1 coordinate 6,666, forward strand.
GAACCTCAGTTAACTCCGTAAAGGTTTTATTAATTTGCACTCAAATTAATGAAGAACTTGCCCAAAAACAAAAAATAATTGTATTAATACGATTACTTGAATTTATTTATGCTAACAAACAAGCTACCGAACAAGAACTTGAGTTTGTTAACACGGTTTCTGAAACATTCAATATTCCTAAAGAAGAATTCGATTTATGCTTGAGTTTTGTTCATAATACAGTTGATGAAAAAATAGACTCACATGATGTTTTAGTTATAAATAATAAAAAAGAAAATGAGTTAGAACACAGTAAACACTTTTACTCAGAAGGTATTATTGGAGAATTAAGGGTTATTAAACTAGAAACCGTTAACTTATTTTTTGTAAGATATTTTGGAAATACAGAGCTTTTATTAAATGGAATAATATTAAATAAAAGCCGTTCACATATTTTAAACCAAGGTTCTTCAGTTAGAAGTTCTAGAGTACAACCGATTTACTATAGTGATATTATCAGTTCATTTTTTAAAGATGATAATGCCGAGAAAGTAATCTTTAATGTTGAAAATCTTACCTTCAAGTTTAAAGGAGGAAACATGGGAATGTACCGTTTTAGCTTTTCTGAAGAATCGGGAAGAATGGTTGGTATTATGGGAGCTAGTGGTGCAGGAAAGTCAACTTTATTAAATTTATTAAATGGCACATACACCCCAACAACAGGTACAATTACCATAAATGAAATAGACATTAACAATGAACCTGAAAAAATTGAGGGAGTTATTGGATATGTATCTCAAGATGATTTATTAATAGAAGAATTATCTGTTTTTCAAAATCTATTTTACAATGCTAAACTTTGTTTCGACGATTTAAACGACGAACAAATAACCAAAAAAGTAAACGATGTTTTACAAAGCATTGGTTTATTTGAGGCAAAAAGCTTAAAAGTTGGAAGCCCAATGGAAAAAACCATCAGTGGTGGACAACGAAAAAGATTAAATATTGCCTTAGAATTAATTAGAGAGCCTGCTGTTCTTTTTGTTGATGAACCCACTTCTGGTTTGTCATCAAGAGATTCAGAAAACATTATGGACTTACTTAAAGAGCTGGCATTAAAAGGTAAACTCGTTTTTGTGGTAATCCATCAACCATCATCGGAAATCTTTAAAATGTTTGATAATTTATTGATTTTAGATACGGGTGGATACCCCATTTACAATGGTAATCCAGTTGATGCCGTAGTGTATTTTAAAGAATTGGTTCATCATGTAAATAGTAGCGAAAGCGAATGTTTAACTTGTGGTAACGTAAATTCGGAGCAAATTTTTAACATTATAGAATCAAGAGTTGTTGATGAATATGGAAATATTACAAAAAACAGAAAAATATTACCATCAGAATGGTATCAGTTTTATTTAGATAAAATTGAAAAAGCAACATCAACTTTTAATCGATTATCTGAAATACCAAAAATTACTTTTAGTATCCCAAATAAATTAAATCAATTTAAAGTATTTATTATTCGAGATGTTTTATCAAAATTGACCAACAAGCAATATTTACTTATTAACTTTTTAGAAGCCCCAATTCTAGCATTCATACTTGCCTACTTAGTTCGTTATTACAATTCAGATGTAAACAACGAAATAGGATATATTTTTAGAGAAAATGAAAACGTTCCAGCGTATATTTTTATGTCGGTAATTGTTGCACTATTTATAGGACTAACCGTAAGTGCTGAGGAAATTATTCGTGATCAAAAAATTAGAAAAAGAGAGAAATTTTTGAATTTGAGTAAGGGTAGCTATTTGTTTTCAAAAATTGCTATCATGTTTGTAATTTCTGCCATACAAACCATCACCTTTGTATTGGTTGGTAATACTATTTTGGGAATTCACGGAATGAACCTGACCTATTGGTTGGTTCTTTTTACCACCTCTTGTTTTGCCAACATGATGGGATTAAATATTTCGGCAAGCTTTAGCTCTGCTGTTACCATTTATATTTTAATTCCTTTTTTGGTAATCCCCCAGCTCTTATTAAGTGGTGTAATTGTTAAATTTAATAAACTTAATCCTACCATTACGTTACAAGATAAAGTTCCATTTGTTGGGGAGGTTATGGCGTCACGCTGGGCTTACGAAGCACTTGCCGTGCATCAATTTAAAGATAATAAATTTGAAAAACGTTTTTATAAATTAGATAAAGAGCTTAAGGTTGTTGAGTTTAAAAAGAATTTTTGGTTAGCTAAATTGAGAGAAAAAATGAGTTCCGCTCAAAACAACCTCAACGATGAATCAAAAAAAGAAGAGGTAAAAAATCAGTTGATTTTATTACAAAATGAGGTTCGCAAAGAATTGGAAAGAAATCCAGCTATTACGTTTGCTGATGCCGATAAGCTGACTTTTGAGAAGGTAAACGCCACGGTTTTTAACAACACCAAAAATTACTTGCAAGAATTAAATAATTTTTACTTACAAAAATTTAAATCGGCCAATACAAAAAGAGATCAATTGGCTTCTAAACTAAACAAAGATGATGCATCTAAAGCTAAATTTGTTGAATTAAAAAATAAATATACCAATGATGCACTTTCTGATTTTGTGAAAGACAAAAACGAAATGAACAAAATTATTGAGTTAGATAATCAATTGTATCAAAAGGCCGACCCTATTTATTTAAGCCCCAATGGTTTTAGAGCTCATTTTTACGCACCTGAAAAGAAAGTTTTTGGCCAATATATTGATACATTTTGGGTAAATATTGGAGTTATTTGGATAATGTCGATATTACTAGCAATCACCTTATATTTTGATGTATTAAAAAGGATTATTTCTAGTATTGAAAAAATTTCAGAACGCTTTAAAAGATAGATTATTAAAAAATAACCTATTCTAATAATAATCGTAATATCAGTTATGACACATTAGTGCTTATATTTCGTTATGTTTAGAAAAATATTCTACTTTTTACCTACCCAACTTTTTCTTACCAATTTAAAAAGGAATCATATTATTCTTATTTTTTGGATAATCCTTTTTGGCGTTGTTAACGAAGACATACTAATTAAATACGGAATTCATAATCTATTCTTAGCGCCTGAATATTTAGATAGATTAAGTTTTTGGTCTTATGCTATTCTAGGGTTTTCATTAGGAGGTTTTGTGATGGCTTTTAACATAACAGGGTACGTTATTAACAGTAGTAAATTTCCTTTTCTAGCAGCGTTAAAATATCCTTTTCTAAGGTATTGTATCAATAATTCACTAATTCCTTTTCTTTTTCTCCTCTTCTACCTATACAAAATGGTTCACTTTGTATTAATTAATGAAGTGGTTACTACAATGGATGTAGTACTTTATGTTGGAGGTTTTCTGCTTGGCTATAGCATTTTTATTTTTATTTCCCTGAGCTACTTTTTCTCTACCAATAATCATATATTCAAAATATTGGGGATACAAGAAGTCGACGATAAAAATACCAAAGCAGTAAATTCATTACTTCTTAAAGAAAAAAATTGGTTTGCGTTTTTTAAGAATCGTCAAAAAAAATGGCATGTAGAATACTATTTACACAACCCTTTCACCATTAAACTTGCAAGAGATATTTCGCACTATGATTTAAACATGTTAAAATCTATTTTTAAGCAAAACAATATCAATGCAACTTTTTTTGAGATAACTATTTTAATTACCTACATAGGTTTAGGATTTTTAAACGAACAACCTATTTTTATTATCCCTGCCGCTGCAAGTTTGTTGTTGCTATTAACCAGTATTTTAATATTATTTAGTGCTATGCATACTTGGCTAAAAACTTGGTCACAGTTTGCCTTTATTGCGATGTTTATACTAATTAATTTATTTTCTAAAAGCCCTTATTTTACCTATACAAACAAAGCATACGGACTAAATTACGAAACACAAAAAGCAGTATACACAACCAAATCAATCAACAATTTACGTTATAGTTCTAAAAATATTGAATCGGATATTTCTCATCAATTAATGATACTTAATAATTGGAGAGATCAACTTGGTACCAACAAAAAACCCAAGCTAATTTTTATTAATACAAGCGGTGGGGGTTCTAGATCGTCACTTTGGACATTTTTTGCATTACAATATCTTGACAGCTTATCAAATGGCGAATTATTTAAACAAACCCATTTAATTTCAGGTTCTTCTGGTGGAATGGTTGGAGCAGCATATTTTAGAGAACTCTATTTAAAACAACTCAATGGAGAACAAATAGATATTTATAATAAAAAATATTTGTCAAATATTTCGAAAGATTTATTAAACCCCTTGGCATTTTATATTGCTACAAACGATTTTTTTATCAGAACAAAAAAATTCTACTACAATAACCATATTTATTACAAAGACAGAGCTTATGCGTTTGAAAAACAGTTAATTCATAATACTGGTAACATTCTTGACAAACCATTAAAAGATTATCAATTGATTGAAGAATCGGCTCAAATTCCAATGATGATATTTTCTCCTTCCATTACAAACGATGCTCGTCGGTTATTAATTTCTCCACAACCAATTTCTTTTTTAAGTAATAATCTTCCACACAATACCATTTTTACACAACCTATAGCAGAAAATGTGGAGTTTTCACGAATGTTCAAAAATCAAGGAGCCGAAAACATTAGATTTACAAGCGTAATTAGAATGAGTGCTACGTTCCCTTATATTATGCCCAGTGTTTCGTTGCCCTCTACGCCACAAATTAATGTGTTGGATGCTGGTTTAAGAGATAATTATGGAACCATTACCACAATTAAGTATATCCACACATTTAAAAATTGGATTGAAGAAAATACCAATGGGGTAATTATTTTAACGTTTCGTGACAAACAAAAAGAACCGATGATTGTTAACAATCCTTTGCAATCCATTTCCGAATCCATTACGCTCCCTCTTGGTAGTTTATACAGCAACTTGTTTGTAATTCAAGATTATAATATTGATGACATGATGCAGTATTTAAGTACACAATTAGTAAAACCAATCGATGTTATTGATTTTGAATTAGATAACGTAAATGATAAGATTTCATTAAGCTGGCATTTAACCACTAAAGAAAAAGAAAATGTATTCAACTCAATTTACTCCAAAAATAATCAAAAATCAACTGCTCGATTCTTAAATCTAATTGATAAAAAGAATTAGCGTCTTTAGTTTATCTTTTTTCTCCATAAATTTTGAATAATTTGGCTAACTGCTTTTATCCTATTTGTGAAAAACATTAACCTTAAAAATAACCTGCTTTTATTAACCTTAATTGGTACTGCATTGTTGTTGTTTTTGTTGGATTTGTTTCTAGGTTCAGTAAAAATACCGTTTTCATCAGTAATCACTATTTTATGTGGCAAGCATATCGACAATGAAAGTTGGACATTAATTATTCTTGCATCGAGATTGCCAAAAGCCACTGCAGCAATTTTATGTGGAGCGGCACTCTCCGTGAGTGGTTTACAAATGCAAACGTTGTTTAGAAATCCATTAGCTGGACCTTATATTTTGGGTATTAGCTCTGGAGCTGGATTAGGAGTTTCAATTTTTGTAATGGGATTATCCATGTTTGGAATTTCTTTAAGTTCATTTCCATTTCTTGCAAATTATGGAATTATTATTTTTTCATTTTTAGGCTCATTTATGGTGTTGTTACTACTTTTAGCTGCCATTTATAGGCTCAAAGACATTATGACCGTGTTAATTTTAGGAATTATGATAGGAAGTATTATCAATGCTGTTATTAGTATTCTCCAATATTTCAGTGATAATCAACAACTTAAAACCTTTGTAATGTGGACCATGGGTAGCTTAAGTACTATTTCCAATCAACAAATACTGGTCATATTACCACTACTATTGCTTGCTCTATTAGCTTCTTTTATCATCTCAAAGCAACTAAACCTGTATCTTCTAGGTGAAGATTATGCAAAATCGATGGGGTTAAATATTAGAAAGTTTCAATTAATTGTTGTACTAATTACAGCATTCTTAACCGGAATAGTAACAGCATTTTGTGGTCCAATAGGGTTTATTGGAATAGTAGTGCCTCATATTGCTAGGATGATTAGTAAAACCTCAAATCATTTAATACTAATTCCAATGTCAATTTTGTTAGGAATTAATATTTTACTGATGTCAGATATTATTTCTGTAGTACCAAACTCAGATTCAATTCTTCCTATAAATGCAATTACATCGTTTATAGGTATTCCAATAATAATATGGATAATTATTAAAAACAAACGAATAACAAATGTTGGTTAATGAATAACGTTGTTGCTATATCTGATTTACAAATAGGTTATGAAAATCAACCTTTGGTTAGTCATATTAACGCTACCATTAATTCTGGCGAATTAGTATGTATAATTGGTAGAAACGGAGAAGGAAAATCTACCTTAATAAAAACCCTCTGTAAACTTATAAAACCACAGTTTGGCAAAGCAACTATAAATAATCATGATTTATTTGGTATGAGTGATAAGGATTTTGCTCAACTCATAAGTGTGGTGTTAACCTCTAAAATTGCAATAAACCAAACCTCCGTTAAAGAGTTTGTGGCTTATGGAAGATACCCATTCACCAATTGGATAGGAACGTTAACTGAACATGACCAACAATTAATTAATAATGCTATTGATTTTTGTGGAATTGGTCACTTAGCCCATCGCGATTTTAGTTCATTAAGCGATGGAGAAAAACAAAAGGTTAATATTGCTAGAACCATTGCTCAAAACACCCCAATAATTATTCTGGATGAACCAACTGCACATTTAGACTTAGTAAACAATATTGAGGTATTTAAATTATTAAAAACACTCACCACCGATTACCATAAAATTATTGTACTATCAACCCACCATATAGAGTTGGCCATTCAACTTGCTGATAAAATTTGGATGTTTAATAAAGGTTTTTTTATGGAGGAAAAACCTAAAAGCATACTTGAAAAAGGACTGATTAATACCCTTTTTGAAAACGATGGTGTTCAATACAATTCATTAACCAATACCTTTATTTTTGACAAATAAAAATTTATGTAACTAGTTATCTATAAGAAAACTAGAATAATTTACACCCATTCATAGACTATTTTACCCATTTATTTTTAATGGCATAACTTATGAGTTCAGCAGTATTTTTTAATTCAAGTTTATTCAAAATATTTCTTCGGTGCGATTCGATTGTACGTGAACTCAAACATAAGTTAGACCCAATTTCTGCATTTGACAAACCTTTTGCCACTAAATCAATTACTTCTTTTTCTCGATCGGAAATGATGTCTTTGGTGTGTTTTTTAGCAACATTTACATCCATCATACTCGTTAACAATATAGATGAGACATCAGAACTAAAGTATTTTTTACCTTCATATACCCTTTTTATTGCATCAATTAAATCTTCCCTACCCGATTCTTTTAGAATATAACCACTAGCCCCAGCTTTCATCATATCCATAATATACGATTCTTCAATGTGCATGGTCATTGCAAGAACTTTTATGGCAACATGGTTGGATTTAATGTCTTTTGTGGCCGTTATCCCATCTATTATAGGCATGGATATATCCATCAAAATAACATTAGCAGCTGTTGGATTGTTGTCAATGTACTTTATAGCATCCAACCCATTATCAAATTCGGCAACCAAAATAATTTCAGGAGTACCTTTTAGCATTAATTTAATTCCGTCTCTAATCATCTGATGATCGTCGACAATCATTATTTTAATTTCATTTTTCATAGCAAATCGTTTTAAAAGTTAATACTAAAATTATTTTATTGGAACTACCATAGTTATTTCCGTTCCATTTTTATATTGATTATTAATTTTAAATACACCCGATAAATAAGTAATTCTGGTTTCAATATTTTTAATACCTATTCCCATTGGTTTGGTAGGATTCAAAATATTAGCATTTAATCCAACACCGTTATCTTTAACGTTTATATGAAGTCTATCGTTAATTTTTTCAATTCTTATTTCGGCTGATGTTGCCTCAGAGTGCTTAATAATATTACTAATTAGCTCCTGTAAAATACGATACAATCCTTTCTCAATTTCTGTTTCAAATCGTTCTTTATCAATGTTTTGAAAATACTCAAACCTAATATTATGGATCGAATTAATATTGTTTATGATATCGTTAATGGCATAATTCAATCCAAAATGAATTAAAGCTCTGCTCATTAAACCATGTGATACATTACGTGCCTCTTGGATTGAATCAGTTAATAATTTTAAGGACGTATTATAGATTTCTACACTTGATTTATCAAGTGTTACAATATCATTTTTAATTGCAACCAAATTCATTTTTGATGCCAATAACATTTGACCAAGTCCATCGTGTAATTCTTTAGCAAAATTTTCCTTTTCTTTTTCTTGTGCATCAATAACATCTTTTATTTGTTGATCTTTCGATTGTTTTAAGCTCGTTATCTCGTTCTGAACTGCTATAAAATAGGCTATTTCGTTGTTAATATCTTTGATAGGAATTATGGTGGCAAATACCCAATAAATTGTACCATTTTTACGTACGTTTCTTAATTCGCCTTTCCAAACATTACCATTTAAAATGGTACTCCATAACACTTTAAAAACTGACTTAGGATGATATCCTGAATTAAATATTTTAGTGCTTTTACCGTATAACTCGTTTAACTTATACCCAGTAAAACTTGTAATAGACTGATTTGCGTGAATAATATTTCCCTTAATATCAGCATATATTACATGACTAGATTGATCAAGGGCATGTTCTAATTCAATAGTCTTTAAAACTGCTTCTTTTTTCTTTGTGATATTGGTTAAAAAAGCAATAAAATAATCGAATTCACCTTCATTATTAAAGATGGGTTTAATATAAATTTTACAAATTATAAGTTGCCCATTTTTTTTAGTTAATTTATTTTCAAAGATAACTTTAGTTTCCTTTTTTTTAATAAGGAGTGACAGTTGTTTTTTAATAAATTTCGAACTACTTTTTTCCGCAATATCAATAATATTTTTGCTTAAGATTTCTTGTTTTGTAAATCCCAAGAAATGGGTCATTCTTTTATTGGAATCAATAATTTTGAAACCTTGATTTATTTTTATAATTCCATCATTTGCATTGTTAAAAATTGTACGATAATTTGCTTCCTGTTTTAATAACTGATGCTGTGATTGAGCTAATCTTTTTCCGTTTATAGACTCCAACGTGATGTCTTTAGCATTAAAAATAATTCCATTTATATTTTTATTTTTTAATTGATTATTTATAGCAAATTGAATAATTTTTTCTGTACCATTTTTGGCTTTTAGTTTAATTAGCAAAATTCTTTTCCTTTTAGGTTGACTTATATTTAAGTTAAAGTTTTTAATTACTTTTTCCCTTACTTTATCAGACACAACATCAAAAAAATATTTCCCTACAAGTTCATGAGCATTGTAGTCTAAAATTGGTTTTACTGAGTTTGAAATGTATTGAATAATTCCATTTCCATCAACAATACCTGTAACTTCATGCGAACATTCAACTAATTCATGATAATATTTTTCCCTTTCAATAAGGTTCTTCTGCCATAAATCTCGTTCAATAATGTACGATAATTGTGTTGAAACATAATCCAATAGTTCAATATCTTGTTTACTAAAAGCCTCCACACTTTTATACGATTTTAGTGTAACTAACCCAATTACTACGCCTTCATTTTTTAAAGGAAAGGAAACTATTATTTTAGGAAGTGTCAAAGGAAAATCTATGTTGTTATTAGTAATAACCTTCTTTAATTCAGAAAAAGTTTTTATAAAAGGAACCTTCGATTCAATGATATATTCAACTAATTTGTTCGTTATTGATCTCCGCTTATAGGTTTTTGTCAAGGTAGATTTTTCGGATAAATAAAACGGAAAATCAACAGCATTGTTTTCTTTATCTAGCAAAGCCACATAAAAGTTGGAAGTGTCCATTACCGCACTTAATAGGCGATACACGTATTCAGAAATTGATTTTAAATGGGTTATTCGACGTTGTGCTTTTTTAGCTACTAAAAAACTAATATCTTTCCTTAATTTCTCATTACGTTTTTCTACTTTATCTTTTAAAGCAACGTTTATATGGTTTCTTTTGTTGTAAATAATAAATCCCAACGTTTTTGAAAAATTTTTAATGAGTTCGATTTCATCTTGATTTTTTTTGTGATGTTGTTTTAAATAAAAAGTAACCACACCATACACTTCTTTATTAAACATGATTGGGAAAGCGTAATGACTGTGATCCTTTATCGTTTCAACATGATTATGTAACGAGTTGCAAGAAGCTACAAATTGAAATTCTTTGGTTTGTGCAACCTTGCCGCAAATACATTCACCAAACGGAACCTGATTGCATTTATTAATTATTTTTTGTTCTACATTTTTATAAGCGATAAGCTGGAGTTTATTTTCTTCATCTGCAAGAAAAATAATTCCCTTTTTAAGCACATTATTGGCAATCGTTGATTTAATGATTATCGATAACGCTTTTTGGAGTATTTTTTTAATATCATTTTCACAGCACGATAATTCAAGCAGTTGATTGATTAAAATTTGAAGCTGATATTGAACATTGTTTTTCATTAAAATTAAACTTTAATACCTATAAAATTAGCGTATTAAATTTGTTTTAAGTTACCATAGTTTACTTAAATTTAATATACGATTATTAAGTATTAATACTTAGTGTTTTTTTTATTAAACCCTTTATAAAATCTAGTTACGCTAATTCTGTATTTTTGTAAAAAAAAATCATAATTCAATCGCATTGAATCACCATCAATACATTCAACAAAAACTCGATAAACGAAAACAAGAAAATGCCTTTCGTGAATTAAAAATTAATCCTCATTTAGTTGATTTTTGTTCGAACGATTATTTAGGTTTCGCCAAAGAATCTGCAATTCATAAAGCCGAAAACAATTTGTTGAATTATGGTGCAACTGGCTCTCGGTTAATTTCGGGCAACCATGTTATTATTGAAGATGTGGAGTACTATCTGGCTCATTTTTATGATTCAGAAGCTGCTTTAATTTTCAATTCAGGTTACAATGCAAATGTGGGTTTGTTTCAATGCTTACCGCAACGCACCGACACCATTATTTATGATGAGTACATTCATGCTTCCATTCGTGATGGAATAAAATTGAGTAATGCAAAAAACTTTTCATTTGAACACAACAATATTAACTCATTAATTGACAAACTAAAACAAACAACAGGATTGGTTTATGTAGTGGTCGAATCCATTTACTCTATGGATGGTGATACTGCCCCTTTGATTGAAATTGCTAAAATTTGTAAAAAACATAATGCTGCATTAATTGTAGATGAAGCACATGCAGTAGGTATTTTTGGAAATGGAAAAGGACTTGTTGCTGAATTAAATCTAGAGAAAGAAGTTTTTGCAAGAATTGTCACTTTTGGCAAAGCATACGGAGCTCATGGTGCTGCAGTACTTGGAAGTAATATTTTAAGAGATTACTTAATCAATTACTCCCGTTCGTTTATTTATACCACTGCCCTACCCTTGTCCAGTATTTTAACCATTAAAAATGCACACGAATTCATACTTCAAAATTTAACACGAATTAATGAATTAAAAGAATTGATTGAATACTTTAGAAATTCAACTTTAAACTTTCAACTTTCAACTTTAAACTCGTTTAGTGCAATTCAATGCATAATAGTTCCAGGCAACAATGAAGTAAAAAAGTTGGCTACGGCAATTGAAAAACAAGGCTTAGATGTTCGTCCAATTTTATCTCCAACGGTTCCAAAAGGCAAAGAACGATTAAGGATTTGTTTACATAGCTTTAATTCCAAAGAACAAATCGACAAATTAATCCCCCTCCTAACCTCCCCAAAGGGGAGGAACTGAATATCTTTTTACTTTACACCTCTTCAATAAAAAGAGTTGTAATACAATTAAACCTTAATTACTTTTGAGTAAAATAAACAAGTATTCCCTTCTGGAAGATTTAGATGGGCAACATATGAACTACTTTATAACAGGAATAGGTACCAACGTTGGTAAGACCATAGTTTCAGCCATTCTAACCGAAGCGTTAGAAGCAGATTATTGGAAACCCATACAAGCAGGAGGTTTAGAAAATTCTGACAGCCTGAAGGTGAAAAATTTAATTACCAACACAAAAAGCAAAATACACCCCGAAACGTATCGATTAAATAATGCGATGTCGCCACATGCAGCTGCTAAATTGGATAACATTACCATTGATTTAGAAAAGATAGTACTACCAAAAACCAGCAACAATCTAATTATTGAAGGAGCTGGAGGATTAATGGTTCCACTAAATAACAAGGACTTACTTATTGATTTAATTAAAAAGCTCGATGTTGAAGTTATTCTTGTTTCTCAAAACTATTTGGGTAGCATTAATCACACACTGCTTAGTTTAGAAAGTTTAAAAGTTAGAAAGTTAAAAGTAAAAGGGATTATTTTTAATGGGGAAGAAAACAATGAAACTGAACATTACATCTTAAACTATTCAGGCATCAACTATTTAGGTAGAATTGATGAACAAAAAACCATCAACAAAGAATTAGTTTTAAGCTACAGAAACACCTTCAACTTTTAATTAATCTCCAAAATGTGTAGCATAATCTAATTGGCTGGCTTTAATCACTTCTAAAGCTTCTGCCTTGTTATAAATATGCGTAATCTCAACTTTCGAAACTGAATCTCCAGGAATACTTTTGTAGGTTAGGAAATAATGTTTCAGCCTTTTAATCAAAGATTCTGGGCATTTTTCCAAATCATCCCAAGCCCCATAAACCTCGTCACCTTTAAGGATGGCTATAATTTTATCATCAGCCTCACCGTTATCAATCATACGAAAACCACCGATTGGAATAGCAGGCACAATAATATTACCATGAATTATATTTCGTTCGGTTAGCACACAAATATCCAATGGATCACCATCTCCGTGAACATTTGTTTTACCAGTTTTTTGCATACAATACTCCGCAACTTTTTCAGCACAATAGGTTTGAGGTATAAAACCATACAAAGCTGGAACGATGTTAGAGAATTTTTGAGGTCTATCAACTTTTAAAAAACCTGAAGCTTTATCAATTTCATATTTTACTGAATCAGCAGGTGTAATTTCTATAAAGGATTTGACTTCAATTGGTGCATTATCACCAATGTTTATGCCATGCCAAGGGTGCAATTGAAACTGATTTTTTGTTGATTTTTCCATCTCTATTTAACGCTAAGTTGATTTAGCAAAATACGGTGTTTTATTCCTGTCTTGGGACAATTTTTCTTTAATTTTGTGTTAAATTATTTCATCACAAATTCAGAAAAATTTTGAATGAAAAACTTACCATAGGATTTTCACCTTGTCCCAACGATACGTTTATTTTTGACGCCCTAGTTCATCATAAAATTGATACTGAGGGGTTAGATTTTGACGTTTATCTTGGTGATGTAGAATATTTAAACCAAAAAGCATTTAACCAAGAATTAGACATTACCAAACTAAGTTATCATGCTTATGGTTATTTAACCGAAAACTATGTGTTACTCGATGCTGGAAGTGCTTTAGGGCAAGGTTGCGGACCACTATTAGTTAAAAGTTCGAAAGTTGAAAGTTTAAAATTAGCTGATGCCAAAATTGCGATACCAGGTAAATATACCACCGCAAATTTTCTGTTGAGTATTGCCCACCCAGAAGCCACCAACAAAGTGGAAATGTTGTTTTCTGACATAGAAGATGCTGTAATTTCTGGCAACGTTGATGCTGGTTTAATTATTCACGAAAACCGATTTACGTATAAAGATAAAGGTTTAGAAAAAATTATTGATTTAGGAGAATATTGGGAGAACACCACAGGTAATTTAATTCCGCTTGGTGGTATTGTTATCAAACGAAATTTACCGATTGAAATCGTTCAAAAAGTAAATAAATTGCTCAGAAAAAGTATAGAATTTGCTTTCACTAATCCAGAATCTCCACTAGAATATATGAAATGTAATGCTCAAGAAATGGACCAAAAAGTAATGATGCAACACGTTGAATTATATGTAAACAAATACTCCATTGATTTAGGCGAAGAAGGCAAATCAGCCATAACTAAAATGTTTAACTTAGCCCAAAAAAAAGGAATTATTCCAAAAATAGAAAAAAAACTGTTTATAGATTAATGTCATTCTGAACAATATTTTTCATCCGTCAGTTGACGGATTAGAAAAATGAAGTGATGAATCTTTTAAGTTTAACACTCAAAATAAAAAAGATACCTCGACTCCGCTCGGTATGACAATAAAATAAAAAAATATGATAATAGTAACAGGAGCCGCAGGTTTTATTGCAAGTTGTTTAGTCCGCAAACTCAACCAAGAAGGGTATAAAGACCTTGTGTTAGTGGATGATTTTTCCAACCCAGAAAAAAATAAAAACTTTGAAGACAAAATCTTTTCTAAAAAAATAGACCGCGAAGAATTTATTCCTTGGTTGAAAGAAAACCAGCAATTGGTACAGTTCATTTTCCACATTGGAGCAAGAACCGACACCACCGAATTTGACACCAAAATATTTGACAAACTAAACCTCAATTACACTAAATCCATTTGGAACATATGTGTTAAACATGGATTGCCGTTAGTTTATGCATCCTCAGCTGCTACTTACGGTTTGGGCGAATTTGGTTATGACGACAACCATGAAGTGGTCAACAAATTAAAACCACTCAACCCTTACGGTGATTCAAAAAACGATTTCGATAAATGGGCGTTGGCTCAAGAAAAGCAACCTTATTTCTGGGCTGGTTTAAAGTTCTTTAACGTTTACGGTCCAAATGAATACCACAAAGGAAGAATGGCTTCGGTGATTTTTCATGCGTTTAAGCAAATTAACCAAACTGGAGCAATGAAATTGTTTGCTTCGCACAATCCAAACTTCAAGGATGGCGAACAATTGCGCGATTTTGTTTATGTAAAAGATGTGGTAAATGTCTGCCTGTTTTTGTTAGATCACCGTAAAGATTCTGGCTTGTA
Source organism: Vicingus sp. (assembly GCA_036171675.1). Taxonomy (GTDB): domain Bacteria; phylum Bacteroidota; class Bacteroidia; order Flavobacteriales_E; family Vicingaceae; genus Vicingus. The sequence goes on from JAVHRO010000106.1 coordinate 21,723, forward strand.
CAACTTAGGTTCAGGCATGGCTCGTACGTTTTTAGATTTGGTGAAAAACACCTTTAAAGCGTTGGATAAAGAACCACAAATTAGTTTTGTACCTACGCCAGAAGACATTCGCGATAAATACCAATACTTTACCGAAGCCAACATGAGTAAACTAAAAAGCATTGGTTACAACAAACCTTTTTATACTTTAGAGGAAGGTGTTGCAGACTATGTAAAAAATTACTTGGTTGGTGGGAAGTATTATTGAATGAATATAGCCTTCTAGCTGGTTAAGAATAATTTGTATCTTTGGAAAATGATTGATTTGATTAAAAATAATATTAAAGATTTAGAAATCATTTGTGAAAATCACAAAGTTAGGTCTTTGTATTTATTTGGTTCAGCTGCAAAAAATGAATTCAACCCAAAAAATAGCGATTTAGACTTTGTTGTTGAATTCAACAATAATATTGATCCTATTGATTTTGCTGACAACTTCTTTTCTCTTTTAGATGCTTTAAAAGATTTGTTTAAAACAGAAGTAGATCTTTTATCATACAGAGCATTAAAAAATCAAATTATGAAAGCTGAAATTGACAAATCTAAAGTTCAATTGTATGCAGCATAATAAAATATTCAAGTATATTTTAGATATTGAATCGATTATCCATGAAATTGAAATGGTCAAAAACCTTTACAATACTTTTGAAAAGTTCGATAACGATTTTTTGGCAAAAAGGGCTATTGAAAGACAGCTTGAAATAATTGGAGAAGCTATTAATAACATTAGAAAAATCAACCCTAAAATTGAAATTTCGGGAGTTAAACAAATTGTTAATTTACGAAATCTCATCATTCACTCTTACGACTCGGTCGATTCTGCTATTCTTTGGGGTATTATTCAAAAAGATATTCCTGCATTAAAAAACGAAATAATCGAATTAAAAAAATAAACCTAATTGGTTTCAGGAAAATATTATTGATTCCGAAATGGAAAAACGCGATTTTATTAAAGATGAATTAGAACGAATTGGTAGAGCCATCAGCCAATTGTTAGCCAATTTTTTGGGATTAAAAGCTGATGGAAATATTGAATTGGGAGTTGAAGCCACCAACAAACAACTTAAAGACGAATTGAATATTGATGTTGAACTCATGTTAACACTTAAACAACAGCAATTGGCCGAATACCTCGGAAACAGAAAGCTAACACCACAACACATCGAAACACTCATCGATTATTTTTTTGAAACTGGCGATTCGTTAAAATCAATAAATGTGAATAAAGCCAAAAATTTATTAAACAAAGGCCTAGAAATGGCGAATTTATTGGATAAAAACTCCAAAACGTACTCCATGGAACGAAAAGAAAAAGAACACCAAATTAGAGAATTGGTTAAAACGCTACCTATAAATTTATTGAATTGATTACATTCGAATACAATTCATCGTTCAAGTAAATGCATTTGTATCAATTCGGATGTTGTATGCAAGAAAAAAAAATGAAATCCCTACAAAAAAATACAAAAAAAAGTTTCACATTAAGCATTTTAGCTTTTTCGTTATTAATCATTTCAATCATAATAATAAATCTTTCGAACAAGTATGATTTACCTGCTTATATGGTTGGAATACCTTTTGCTTCTACTTGTTTATTGGGAACGATTGGTTGGATTTTCAGTTTGAGAAGTATAAAGGAAGAAAATACAGTGCAAAAGATTTTGTCACTAATTTTTAATAGCTTTCTTGTGTTGATGTTGATTGCATTTATATTGGGAGATTTGTCAAACAGTTAATTTAGCCCATTTACCCATTAACTAATGCAAGTTTATTAAAGCGTTACTTGTTCCAACAATGTAAGATTTAGTGTATTTGAAATTTGGCAATTTAACCAAAAGGTACTTCACTTCATTTTACACCAAGAAAACCAAACCATTTGTCATCTCGACCTTGTGGAGAGATCTTGTAACTAATTTACCTTATCGTTGCTTTGTAAGAAGATTTCTCGACTTCACTTCGTTTCGCTCGAAATGACAAAAAAAAACCAAAAGGTACTTCACTTCATTTTACACCACGCAAAAGGCGTGGGTAAAATTTTGTTCAGTATGACAATTGAAGACTGAATACTGCCGACTGAAAACTGGCTTAACCTCCCACCATTTTTTTAATCTCATTCAGTTTCATCAAGGCTTCAATAGGAGTTAAGGTATTAATGTCGATGTTAATCAATTCTTCTTTAATGTTTTCTAAAACGGGGTCATCAAGTTGGAAAAAGCTCAATTGAAAATCATCCAAACTCACCTGGTTTGATTTTTTATTGACAACCTCTTTTTTAGTGTTTTTTTCAGATGTTTGTCCTGCATGTGAAGATTCTAATTTAGACAACACCTCATTGGCTCTATCCAGCATTTTTTTAGGCATTCCCGCCATTTTAGCCACATGTATACCAAAGCTGTGGTTACTTCCTCCCTCCACCAATTTTCGTAAAAAGATAATTTTGTTGTTGATTTCTTTTACCGACACATTGTAATTCTTAATTCGTTTAAACGAGTTCGTCATTTCGTTGAGCTCATGGTAATGCGTGGCAAACAGCGTTTTTGCTTTTGCTGTTGGATGTTCATGTATAAATTCGGCAATGCTCCAGGCAATAGAAATACCATCGTACGTACTGGTTCCACGCCCAATTTCGTCCAACAAAATTAAACTTCGGTCGGATAAATTATTTAAAATACTGGCGGTTTCGTTCATTTCCACCATAAAAGTAGATTCGCCTTGCGAAATGTTATCGGAAGCTCCAACTCTCGTAAAAATTTTATCTACTAAGCCAATCGTAGCATGTTTTGCAGGAACAAAACTACCTATTTGAGCCATCAAGGTAATCAATGCTGTTTGTCGCAACAAAGCAGATTTACCACTCATGTTCGGACCCGTAATCATGATAATTTGTTGCGATTTATCGTCTAAATAAATATCGTTGGAAACATATTCTTCGCCAATGGGCAATTGTTTTTCAATTACAGGATGACGACCATCTTTGATGTCAATAATTTTGGTATTGTTCAGCTCTGGCTTGGTATAGTTGTTTTCCAACGCATTGGTGGCAAACGACAACAAACAATCCAGTTGAGCAATTAACATGGCATTGATTTGAATGGGCGCAATATAATCGGCCAAACTCAACACCAAATCGTTAAACAATTGGGTTTCGAGTTGCAGAATTTTTTCGTCGGCACCTAAAATTTTGTCTTCATAGTCCTTCAATTCTTCAGTAATATAGCGTTCTGCTTGAGTCAAAGTTTGTTTACGAATCCATCCTTCGGGCACTTTATCTTTGTGCGAATTTCTTACTTCAATGTAATATCCAAATACATTGTTGAACGATATTTTTAACGAAGAAATTCCTGTATTTTCAATTTCTCGTTCTTGAATCTCCATCAAGGAATCTTTGCCAGAATTTAAAATTTTACGCAAATCGTCCAACTCATCATTAACTCCTTCTGCAATTACATTGCCTTTTTGTATAAATACGGGGGGATTTTCTTGAATTTGTTGAGCAATTTTAGCGGCAATAATTGAGCAAGGATTTAATCGGTCGCCAATTTTCTGTAACGATTCGTTTTTATTTGCAATACAACATTGTTTTATCGGTTCAATATTTTCTAATGCATACCTTAACTGAACCACTTCTCGTGGATTAATTCTTGCCGTAGCCACTTTAGATATTAAACGTTCTAAATCGCCTATTTCCGAAATATGTTTTGCTAAAGTATCTTTGAGTTCTTGATGAATTACCAATTCAGAAACCACTGCCAATCGGTCTTGAATAGGTTTCAACTCTTTTAACGGAAGTGTTACCCAACGTTTCAACATTCTGGCTCCCATGGGTGAAATAGTTTTGTCCAATACCTCAATCAAAGTTTTCCCATTTTCGTTGGGCGAATGAATCAATTCAAGGTTTCGGATGGTAAAACGGTCGAGCCAAACGTATTTATCTTCCTCAATTCTCGATAAGCCCGTAATGTGCTGAACTTTATCGTGTTGTGTGTCCGACAAGTAGTGCAATGCAGCACCAGCAGCACAAATTGCCATTGGAAACTCTTCGATACCAAAACCTTTTAACGAGTTGGTTTGAAAATGTTTTTGTAAAATTTCTCGTCCAAAATCTTCGGTAAATGCCCAATCGTCGAGGCAAAAAGTATAAAAGCCGTTACCAAAAAATTCGGCAAACTGTTTTTTGTTGTTTCGCTGAAACAGCACTTCGCTAGGTTTAAAACCGTGCAACAATTTATCGATGTATTCGATGTTTCCTTGCGCTACCAAAAACTCTCCAGTAGAAATATCCAGAAAAGAAACCCCTGCCCCATTTTTATCAAAATGTACGGCAGCCAAAAAGTTGTTCGATTTGTGGTCTAAAATTTGGTCGTTAAACGTAACTCCTGGAGTTACCAATTCGGTTACACCACGTTTTACAATTTTCTTTTCCTTGCTTGGCGCTTCCAATTGGTCGCAAATGGCTACACGCAAGCCTGCCCGAACCAATTTTGGCAAGTAGCTATTTAGCGAATGGTAAGGAAATCCAGCCAATTCTAATTTAGAACCACCGTTGTTCCGTGAGGTTAGCACAATACCTAAAATATGGGCTGTTTTAATGGCATCTGAACCAAATGTTTCGTAAAAATCGCCCACTCTAAACAACAACAACGCATCAGGATATTTAGTCTTGATGGCATTGTATTGCTTCATTAAAGGGGTTTCGGTATCTTTAGGCGTCGACAATTTTTTGTTTTTGGGTTTTACACAAACTTACTGTAATGCTCAAAAAATAGGGCTGTTTTTATTTATTAGTTTTAAACAGAAATTAGGCAATTGTTGATATACTCTTTCAAATACAAAAATTAACCACATAGAAAATGAAGTAAGCATAATTCCACATAGTATTTCGTCTAAAGACGAAATAACCTAATGTTTTACTTTATAAAATATACTCTTGTTACCCGTTGTGCATTTAGAAGAATTTTTAATAAAAAAGGTGTCAGTTCGAGTTTTTTCTGAAAGAAAAAGTATCGAGAACACACCTTTTTTATTAAAAATTTGTATTATCAATCAGTTGTCTATTTTAAACTTTTGTATTGATGCTACTTCGTGGTCTCGATACAAATTTCACTCATTTCAATCTCCGTCAGCTGACGGATCGAATTGACAAATTTTCTTACAAATGCACAACGGGTACTCTTGTTGTTTAAAACTATATGCCTATGTGGTTTTTAGATAATGTTTAATGTAGTTTATTTGTAAAAAATTGTTACAACAAATGCACAAAAAACTACAAAACGAAGAACTGAATCGAATTTCGTCCGAAGAGTTTAAACAAACAAAAAAAACTCCGTTGATTATCGTACTAGACAACATAAGAAGTTTAAATAATATTGGTTCTGTTTTTAGAACTGCTGATGCATTTTTATTAGAAGGGATATACCTTTGTGGTATAACGGCTCAACCGCCACACAGAGACATCCAAAAAACCGCTCTAGGAGCTACTGAAACGGTAGCTTGGAAGTATTTTGAGACAACCGTAGAAGCACTTGCTGATTTAAGACAAAACAACTATAACATCGCTTCTATTGAACAAGTAGAAAATAGCACGATGCTAAATGATTTTATGGTGAACTCCTCTAACGAAAAGTGGGCATTGGTGTTTGGTAATGAAGTAAATGGTGTTGAACAAGAAATTATTAACCAAAGCGATGTGGTGATAGAAATACCTCAATATGGAACAAAACATTCGTTAAACATTTCGGTAAGTGCTGGCATCGTAGTTTGGGAAATACAAAAACAGTTTCGATAGTTCAACTATTCCCGTACAGCCCCATTTTATTGCCTTCAGTATCTAAAAAATAGGCAAAATAACCTATGCTTTTCCCGTCAATAAAATTATTCGGTATTACGCTTGAATGACTACTTGTTTGATTTTTAATCAATGTTTTGTTTAGTAAAATTTGACCCCCACTCGAAATTATTTTCTTTTCAAAATCACTTATCGATGGATTTCCATCAAAAAATAACACGCTACCTCCTTTTATTTCCTTTTCACCAATTTCAATAATTGCACCTGTTGTTTGCCCTTCGCTAAAGCTAAATATTCCATGTTTTATTCCGTTAAAATCCATGACATTAATTGTAAAGCCAAACACTTTTTTGTAGAATGTTATAGCACGATAAAAATCTAAAGCAGGAATCTCAAACCAAACAATTTGTTGTTTTACTGCTTTCTTACGATATTCGTCATTATTTTTTTTAAACCAAAACATAACTGTATAGATTTAATTTATTAATTTTTACTTGGGGTATCAGCCAAAATATCCAACAAGAAATTCCAGAATTTTTCGACAGATTTTATATTTACTTTTTCGTCTGGCGAATGAGGATTTTTTATAGTTGGACCAAAAGAAATCATATCCATTTTAGGGTAATTGGTTCCTAAAATACCACATTCTAAACCAGCATGACACGCAGCAACATTTGGTGATTCGTGGAACTTAGCCTTATATTTAGCTTTCATTAAATCTAAAATTTCTGATTTAGGATTTGGGGCCCAACCAGGATAAGAGCCTCTATGTTCAACTTTACAACCCATTAATTTAAAAGCCGAACCTACCGAATATGCTACTTCCATTTTGCCCGATTCAATAGCACTTCGCTGTAAACTTTGAGTAATAAATTTACCATCTTTTACAATTACTCGAGCCAATGATGATGATGTTTCTACTAAACCTGCAATGGCCAAGCTCATTTTAAAAACTCCGTTATGAACTGCTTGTAGCGTATTGGTAACTTTAGTCGTTTCAGCCAACGTCATTGTTTGTGTAGGCAAACTAGTTTGTTCAATGGTAATTTTTGCTTCAGGGTCGGAAATTGATAATTCAAACAACATAGCTGCTTTTCTAGTTTCAAACACATTTAAAAAATCGTCATTTTCAATAGTAATAGTTGCCACCGATTCACGAGGAATCGCATTTCTTAAACTGCCGCCATCCACTTCTGCAATACACAATCCATAAGCCTCGGCATCTACCATTAAGCGGTTCATTATTTTATTGGCATTTCCCCTTTCCAAAATAATATCCATTCCAGAATGGCCGCCTTTTAATCCTTTTACTTCAATTTTATAGGCTTTGCCAGAAGTTATTTTTGTTTCATAAGTATATTCAGTATTGGTATCTATTCCACCTGCACAACCAATCGAAAATTCGTCATCATCTTCCGTATCTAAGTTCAATAAAATTTCGCCATCCAACATGCCTCCTTCTAAGCCAAAAGCTCCCGTCATACCAGTTTCTTCATCTACGGTAAATAAGGCTTCAATTGCAGGGTGAGGAATGTCATTGCTTCCTAAAATACTCATGATTGCAGAAACACCAATACCGTTATCAGCTCCTAAAGTAGTTCCATCGGCGGTAACCCAATCACCTTCAATTAATATGTTTATTCCTTGTATATCGAAATCGAAAATAGTAGCTGCATTTTTCTGGCAAACCATATCTAAATGCGATTGCAAAACCACTTTTTTTCGGTTTTCCATACCCAATGTTGCTGGTTTCTTAATGATAACATTGCCTGTTTTATCGACAAAGGTTTTTAAACCTAGACGTTCTCCAAAGTTTTTGATAAATGCAATTACTTTTTCTTCTTTTTTTGATGGTCGTGGTACTGCGTTTAACGCAATAAAGTTTTTCCACAGCAATTTTGGTTCTAATTCTTTTATATCCATGGTGGTATCTGTTATATTTTATAATTAAAGAATGTAAAGTTAATCGACTATTGGCAATAAACAAAATGTTAATCAAAACTTGTTTGTAAGCCTTTCAAATAATATTGATGGAACTAACTACATAAACCCGTAGTGCATTTGGGCTTAGTTTTCAATAAAAAAGTGTAACTTCGATTTTTTTCTGAAAGAAAAAGTATCGAGAAAACACTTTTTATTCTAAAAATTTGAATTCTCGATACAAATTTCACTCATTTCAATCGTAAAATTCACTCGAATGGACAAATTTTTTATCAAATGCACCACGAGTTACATAATAAAAAATAGAGGTAAAAAGAGTATGAAGCTCCAATTCGCAAATTCCAATTAACAAAATTTTGTTTAAAAATAATTGGTAACTGTCCTGATTGTTATTACTTATTAGGGCTACTTTTAAGTTACTTTGTATTTTTAGAAAAATAAATGGAAATTACGTATTACGGACACGCTTGTTTTGCTGTTAAAGTAGAAAATTACAATCTTCTTTTCGACCCATTTATTACACCAAACGAATTAGCAAAACACATCAAAATTAACGAGTTAGCTTGTGATTATATATTCATTTCACACGGGCACGAAGACCATTTAGCTGATGCTGATGAAATCTTAAAAAGAACAAATGCAACCTTAATCTCTAACTACGAAATTACGACATGGTTTGCCAATAAAGGATTAAAAAATTATCATCCTATGAATTTTGGGGGTAAATGGGACTTTAATTTTGGTAGTGTAAAATTTGTTAAAGCCGATCATTCAAGTATGTTGCCCGATGGCTCATACGGAGGTAATCCTGGTGGATTTATCGTGAATACTAAACAAGGAAATTTTTATTATTCAGGCGATACCTCATTAAATTACGACATGAAATTAATCGGTGAATACGAAAAATTAAATTTTACCGTTTTACCCATTGGCGATAATTTTACCATGGGTATTGAGGACGCCATCAGGGCATCTGATTTCGTTAAATGCAACAAAGTAATAGGCGTGCATTTTGATACTTATCCCTATATTAAAATAAACAAAACTGAAGCCACTAAAAAGTTTGCTGAAGTAGGAAAAGAACTTACTTTATTAAGTATTGGTGACCATGTAAAAATGTAATAATGTGTAATTCTCTAAACTAATAAAACCTAAAAACCAATAACCTTATAATCAATAAAAAAAACTATGGGAAAAATAATTGCAATATCAAATCAAAAAGGTGGGGTTGGAAAAACAACTACGGCTATTAATCTATCAGCAGCATTAGGAGTTTTAGAATATAAGGTTTTATTGGTAGATGCTGACCCACAAGCCAATTCAACTTCGGGCGTTGGATTTGACCCAAGAAATATAAAAACTAGCATTTACGAATGTTTAATTAACGAAATTGCTCCAAAAGACGCTATTTTACATACGGAATCTCCTAATTTGGATATTTTACCTGCACATATTGATTTAGTAGGTGCGGAAATAGAGTTAATTAATTTACCAAATAGAGAGCGAATGATGAAAACATCGCTTTCTCAAATAAAAAACGACTACGATTTTATTATTATTGATTGTTCTCCTTCATTAGGATTAATTACTATTAATTCATTGGTAGCTGCCGATTCTGTTATTATCCCAATACAATGCGAATATTTTGCATTGGAGGGATTGGGTAAATTATTAAATACGATAAAAATTGTACAACAAAGGTTAAATCCTGATTTAGATATTGAAGGCTTATTGTTAACCATGTACGATATTCGTTTAAGATTGTCCAATCAAGTGGTGGAAGAAGTAAAAACACATTTTCAACAAATGATGTTCGATACCATTATTCAACGAAATACAAAGTTAGGAGAAGCCCCAAGTTTCGGACAAACGATAATAATGCACGATGTTAGTTCAAAAGGAGCCATAAACTACTTAAATTTGGCAAGAGAAATTTTACAAAAAAATAATCTAACTCAGATTCCAACATCTGAGAAAACAATTGAATTAGAAGATGAGTAAACGACCAGCATTAGGAAGAGGATTAGGAGCATTATTACAAAATACAGAAACGGATATTACCTCAAAATCTGCTGATGATAAGGGAAATGTTGTAGGAACTGTTTCCACTATATTAATTTCAAATATTGAAGCAAATCCGTTCCAACCTCGTACACAATTTGAGAAAGAAGCCTTAATTGAATTGTCTGATTCCATTAAAGAATTAGGGATAATACAACCCGTTACGGTGCGTAAATTGGGTTACGACAAATACCAGTTAATTTCTGGCGAACGAAGATTTAGAGCCTCGCAAATAGCTGGGTTGGATAGAATACCTGCATTTATTCGAATTGCTAACGACCAAGAAATGTTAGAAATGGCATTGGTTGAAAATATTCAACGCGAAAACTTAGACGCCTTAGAAGTTGCATTTAGCTATCAAAAACTGATTGAAGAATGCAATCTGACTCAAGAAAAATTAAGTGAACGGGTGGGTAAAAAACGTTCAACAGTTGCTAATTTCCTACGACTATTAAAGCTTCCGGCAGAAATTCAATTGGCCATAAGAACCAAAGACATTTCAATGGGCCATGCCAGAGCTTTAGTGAATATTGCAGATACTAAACACCAATTAACATTGTTTAGAAAAATTGTTGCCGAAGGTTATTCAGTAAGACAAACAGAAGAACTTGCTCAAGTAGTTAAAACACCAATCAACGAAAAAGTTGCTGAATTTAATAAAGGTAGAACAAGTAATTTATCATTTACTCAATTGAAAATTCAGGAAGAACTTACCACATTTTTAAAAACCAACGTTCAACTGCAATCAAATATAAAAGGAAAAGGAAAAATTGTGATTCCTTTCGAATCGGAAGAACAATTAGAACGAGTGGTAGAATTGTTAGGTTTGTAAATCTAAATGGTGAATACCATCTATAAAAATATTCAACTTACGTTATTCGCGATTTTAATAATGGCGTCGATTGGTTATGCACAAACATTACCGAGCGATACCATAATGATGGATTCTGCAAAAGTTAATGTTCATTCGCCAACTAAGGCTACGCTGATGAGTGCTATTATTCCAGGTTTTGGACAAGTTTACAATAAAAAATATTGGAAAGTTCCTATAATTTATGGTGGAATTGGAACTTCATTGTATTTTGCATTCTCAAATCACAGCGAATATCAACGATTTAGAAATGCATATTTATTAAGAATAGATAACAATATCAATACTGTTGATGAATTTGATGGGATTTTAACCCCTGAAAATATCCGAGCCAACATGGATGTATATCGAAGAAATAGAGATCTATCTTACCTCATTGCAGGGTTAATTTATGTATTTAATATAATTGACGCAACTGTTGATGCCCATTTGTTTACATTTCCGGTAAACGATAATTTAAGTTTTTATTTTCAACCTATGTTAAATTTAACTGATAATAACAACATTTACAAAGGATTTAGTTTAATAATTACCTTATAAATACCTTTCAAATTGTATTTTAACCGATAGTGTAAAACACTAAATAAATTATAATAAACGGATGCAATTTTGGTTTAATAAACAATGAAATAGCCACGTGCAAAAGCACACAAAAAGTGATAACAATAACATGGTGTATTCCATCTGACATAAAAAACATAGATAACCACAGATGAACATAGCAATATTAGGATACGGAAAAATGGGTATGGCAATTGAAAAAATTGCTATAGAACGAGGTCATAAAATCGCTTTAAAAATAAATATTGACAATCTTTCTGACTTAACACTGGATAATCTTAAGAAGTGCGATGTGGCTATTGAATTTACTGATCCAACATCAGCAATCAAAAATATGTACACTTGCTTTGAAGCAAACATACCTGTAGTTGTTGGAACAACTGGTTGGTATCAGCGTTTTGATGAAGTTAAACAAAAGTGTTTATCAACAAAAAATACCATGTTATATGCTACTAACTATAGCGTAGGAGTGAACATGTTTTTTGAGTTAAATAAAAAGCTAGCCCAATTAATGAATAAACATACAAACTATAACGTGATGATGGAAGAAATACATCATACCGAAAAAAAAGATTCGCCTAGTGGAACTGCTATTACTTTAGCCGAAGGAATTATTGAAAATTTAGACAGAAAAAACACTTGGGTTAATCATGCTGCAAATCAAGAAAATGAATTGAGCATCCTATCCAAACGAATTGAAAATGTACCTGGAACTCACGAAGTTTTTTATCAATCAGCAGAAGATAATATTACCATAACTCATACCGCATACAATAGAAATGGATTCGCACTAGGTGCAATAATTGGAGCGGAATACATCATTAATAAAAAGGGTATTTTTACCATGAAAGAAGTATTATTTAATTGAAAAAGTAGAATTGAAAATTGACATAGAAAAGTTAACCTGTATGAACTTTTAACTTTAAAAACTAATTAAAAATGGAAATCAGTATCTCAACATTTGTCATCTTAGCGTCGCTTTATTTTTTAGCAACGCATATTGCACTATACAAAATTTTTGAAAAACTTGGTATGGATGGCTGGAAAGCCTTAGTGCCATTCTATAGTACATATTTAGTAGTAAAGGCTATTAATAAGTCCATTTGGTGGACCATTATTTATTACATTCCTTTTTTAGGCTTTGTAGTTTGGATGGGAATTATTGTGGAATTGATGAAATTGTTCGGAAAAACAAAATTTACTGAACATTTTTTAGGAGTAGTTTTTGCTGGAATTTATCTTCCCTATATCGCTTTTAAAGATGACTTTACATTTATTGGCTACGAAGAAGCTTCTAAATATAGAAAATCAAAAGGTAGAGAATGGACTGATGCAATTGTTTTTGCTGTAATTGCAGCCACATTAATTCGGGGCTTTTATATCGAGGCATTTACCATTCCAACTTCTTCTATGGAGCAAAAACTATTGGTTGGCGACTTTTTATTTGTGAATAAAATGGCATATGGAGCGCGAGTTCCAAACACACCCATAAGTTTCCCATTTACACATCATAGTTTTCCAGAATGGGTTCCCTTTGTTGGTGGGCACAAGTCTTACCTCGAATTAATTAAGTTTCCATATGCAAAACTTCCAGCAATGGGAAAGGTAGAACGCAACGATTGTGTAGTGTTTAATTTTCCTGCTGGAGACACAGTGGTTTTGGAACATCAAAACCAAGTTTATGAACAATTAGTTAGAGATTATGGAAAAGATTTTTTAAATAATAATTTCACCATAGTAGGCCGTCCAGCTGATAAACAAGAAAATTACATCAAACGTTGTGTGGGTTTACCAGGCGATAAACTTCAAATTGTAGATAACAAGTTAATTATTAACGATGCTCCAGCTTATTTTGATACTCATGCTCAATTTACCTATAAGGTAATAACCGATGGAACTGGGTTTAATGAAAAAACCCTTCAAAAGAAAGGAATTACAACAGAACCTGTTCAACAATTAGAAAACAAAAACGAATATGAACTAACCTTAACCAATGAAGCTGCCGAAAAGGTAAAACAATTTTCGTACGTTAAATCTGTTAATCGTTTAAATGAACCGTTGGGTACTATTTCTCAGTTCCAGAATTTGCCTGTTTTTCCTCATGATAGTACCTATAATTGGACTCGTGATAATTTTGGACCAATGGTTATTCCAAAAAAAGGACAAACTATTCAACTTAACTTAAGCAATTTGCCATTGTATAAAAGAATTATACATAACTATGAAGGTCATGAATTACGTGTGTCTGACAATAAAATTTATATTGATAACGCAATTGCCAACACCTATACTTTTGCAATGGATTACTATTGGATGATGGGCGATAACCGACACAATTCACTCGACTCACGTTTTTGGGGATTCGTTCCTGAAGACCATATCGTTGGAAAAGCCGTTTTCGTTTGGTTGTCGTACGATAGCCAATTGGGTAGAGTTAGATGGGAACGATTATTTACTTTGGTGCATTAATGAGATTGATTAAAAGTTGGCTAAAAGCCCTTATACTTGCCTTAATAACTGTAATGGTTGTTAAGGCATTTTTGTTCGAAGTTTTTACTATTCCTACCTCATCAATGGAAAAAACATTGCTCCCTGGCGATTTGATTTTAGTGAATAAACTTAGCTATGGAGCTCGTTTACCTATTACTCCTATTACCTTTCCATTAAGTCATCAACATTTACTAGGATTCGAAAATATAAAAGCCTATTGGGTGTTGATAAAATTACCTTATTATAGATTTTTTGCTACTTCTAAAATTGAAAGAAACGATGTGGTTGTTTTTAATTACCCCTACGATTTAGAACATCCTGTCGATCACCGTTCGTTTTATATAAAACGCTGTATTGGCTTACCAGGCGACACCCTTATGATAGAAAATAAACAAGTTGTAATTAACAACGTAAAAATACCTTATCCAAAATTGGCTCAATTTAACTTTAAAGTAGTAACCAATATTCCTATTACCAACGATACCTTGTTAAAATATAATATTACCGAAGGTGGATTAGATGGACTTGAAAATAATTGGGAATTAACCATGACAGATACCGCTTGTCAGCAACTAAAAAAAATAAAATACATTACTTCTATCAATAAGATAGAAGTAGATCCTAATTCGTATGCCGATTATATTTTTCCTTATCATCCTTATTACAGATGGAACATTGATTACTTTGGTGAAGTAGTAATTCCAAAAAAGGGTGTTACAGTAACGCTAAACAAAAACAATATCTTTTTGTACAAAAGAATAATTGAAATTTATGAGGAGAATACCTTTCAAGAAACATCAAATGGTTTTGAGATTAATGGAAAACTCACCAACACCTACCAATTTAAAATGAATTATTATTTTATGATGGGAGATAATCGCCACAATAGTGCCGACTCTCGTTTTTGGGGATTTTTACCCGAAAATCATATTGTTGGCAAAGCTCAAACGATTCTGTTCTCCTCTGATGGCGATAAAAGTAGGTGGAATAGACTATTTAAAAAGATCGAATGATATTTTAAAACAAATCGTGAAAGTAGTATTTAAATTAACGGTTTAGTTAAATAAAAACTTAGCAGATATTTTTATTGTCAATCTACACCCGATTTGTAATCAGCATTCAAAGAACTGATAACGTCTAAAATTCTTGACTAATTTTTTACTTCTCCATTTTTGTTTCTAGTAGCTGTTCTATTGTTTTGATTCGTGCTTCGTAGTTCAACTTTAAATTTGACATTTCGGTTTCTAATTGCTTAGTATTTTTTTGTTGTTCCTCAATAGTTTTTTGTTGTTCCCCAATAGTTTTTTGTTGTTCTTGCATTGCTTTTACCATAGGCATAATAAAGTCAACATAGCGAAGGGAATACACTTCATTTTCATTTTTTGGCACCTCTATACCAGGGAAATTAAAACCACTCTCTTGAGCAGCTTTTTCAACATCTTGAGCAAGGAAGCCAATAAAACGTTGTTCTTTAATTTGGTTATGGTTAATGGTGGAGGAAATACTATCAGGAGTTGACCATATTTTATGTAAAATGAGGGGGTCTTCGTTATAAGTAACGGGTTTAAGTTTCATTATAAAATCCAATCCTTTAATATCGTCTTTAATATTAAATTTAAAACGAGCATCTGAGTATGCTGTAATACCAGTTACCTGTGCACGAATTTGTGTAATGGCCGTATTTCCGAGCAACACTTGGTTATCGGCAGTACACTGAGCATTAGCAACACCATAACCTAACATGGTAACATTAGTACGTGTTAAGTTAGCAGTAGCTCCAGCGCCAATAAAAGTACATTGATTTAAAACGGCACTTACTAATCCAAGACCAGCATTATTACCTAAAGCGGTATTATAATTTCCGGTGGTGTTGGAATAAAGGGCTCCCTGTCCTTGTGCGGTATTAAAGTTACCACTAGTGTTGGAATAAAGCGCATTCCGTCCTTGTGCGGTATTATAAGTTCCTGTGGTGTTGGAATAAAGCGCATTATTGCCAGTAGAGGTATTAAAGCTACCACTAGTGTTGGAATAAAGGGCTCCCTGTCCTTGTGCGGTA
>JAVHRO010000107.1:0-11262 GCA_036171675.1 Vicingus sp.
AAAAACTCGAACTGACACCTTTTTTATTAAAAATTCTTCTAAATGCACAACGGGTCTTTATATAATTATTTAATTGTCCATTAATCATGGCTTGTTTTGCTTGTCGTTTTAGCAATTTGTATTTTCCTGTAATGGTCATAATTTGTGTTTTGTAATTCAGTTGTACAACTTTCAATTAACGTGCCACCAACAAATATTATTGGGGTTTAGATGGTTAAAAAAAGTTAAATGTGTTGGATGCAGTCGGGTCTTAATTTCTTTTGCTAACTTTACGTAATAAAACTATGAAAAATTCAATTTTAATATTTTTGTTTTTACTGCTTGTCTTAAATCAAAATAAAGCACAAGAAGTTATCAATACGGATAACGATGAATACGTTTTGCCTTCAGATTCTGTTAAGCTTAACAATAAGATGCACTTTAATTTTTCAACTGGTGTGAATGTATCATTTTTTAATAACAATAGGTCATCAACCAATCTATATTATAGCCCAAATATGAGCTACACTGTTTCTCCAAATTTTATGATTGCTGGAGGGATAACTTACCTGAAAAGTGACTTAACTAATTTTCGTTCTCTAAATGACTTAAGTTTTAGACCTTTTAACGGAAATATTTCCCAATATCAGGCATACATTGCGGCAAAATATAAATTAACCGACCGTTTAAATATTGTGGGTAGTATATTTTATAATATCACACAATATAACTTAACCGTTTTTAATCAAAACTATAAACAAAATGGGTTTGATAGAGTAGGATATTCAGCATTTTTTGAATATAAATTAAGCGAAAACACCTATTTGCAAGGCGAAATAAGGATAAATAACTCGAACAACAATTTATTTTATAATTCCTTTGAAAATCAGGGATTCTTTTATCAAGATTCTCCTGTGTTTAATACGTTTTATGGACATTAATTCAACCTCTTTAAAAAATGTTAATTGTACTTTCTCCAGCAAAAAAACTTAGTATTAAAGGTCCTAAATTACCAGAATTTACATTCCCTGGTAGTACAAAACAATCATCAATTTTAATAAAAGAACTACGAAAATATTCTCCAACAAAACTTAGTAAGTTGATGAAAGTGAGTAGTGAAATTGCTCTAATCAATGTGGATAGGTATAATGATTGGAGTTTCGAACACTCCATTGAAAACTCTAAACAAGCCATTTTAACTTTTAATGGAGAGGTTTATAATGGATTAAAGGCATCATCATTTAACCCAAAGGAAATGCAATATGCTCAACAATATTTGAGAATTTTATCAGGATTATACGGCGTGTTAAAACCTTTAGACTTGATTCAAGAATACCGATTGGAAATGGGAACCAAACTAAAAGTTGGGAAACATCAAAATTTATACAATTTTTGGGGTGATAAATTGGTAAATGAAATTAACTCCACTGGAGAAAAAGTGTTAATTAATTTGGCTTCTGCCGAATATTTCAAGGTAATAAATTCAAAAAAACTAAAACCTAATGTAGTTACTCCCATTTTTAAAGAATGTAAAAATGGGGAATATAAAATGGTAATGATGTATGCTAAAAAGGCTAGGGGAATGATGGCAAAATACATTATCAAAAATAAGCTTACTTCTCCTAAAGATTTATTAGGTTTTGCGGAGGATGGTTATTACTATAACTCAAAAGTTTCAACTGACAATGAGTTGGTTTTTTATAGAGGTTAATTTATAATCAGAGGCACTTTATAGAAACAATCATTTCGAATTCAGCAACTATTTCATTAGAGGTATTATAGGCAATAACTTTGGTTGTTTCATTAACTCTTTGTTGAGTTGTAATTGAAGAATAAACAGCATTTTCAACTTTTTTACCATCATTCGAAATAAAAACGCAATCGCTTTCTGCTCGTTTAATAAATTGAGCATTCATACCCTTAAATGCGAATGAAATTTTTTTGTCCATTTTTTCAGCATAATAAAAGGCATGAATTCCTCCGGCTACGTCAGCACCAACTGCTAGAGCACCAAAATACATGGAGTTTAAATGATTTTTTGTTCTACGTCGAAGTTGAATACTCACTTTTGCAGTATTATCATTTATATCAACAAGTTTTACTCTGGTAAATCTAAGCATTGGAATTTTAAACTTTCCTAAAAGGAAAAGATTCCATTTCATTTTTTGTAAAAGATTTTTATTTTCCATGTACTAATTCTTCTACAATTTGAGCAATAGGGCGTATCGATTTTACATCTTCAATACTTGGACCGGCACACCAAACGGTTTCGTAAGTTGCTCCAAAAGCAGATTGATTTAATTTTTTCATTCCTTTATAAAAGGTAAACGCTTTAAACCATTTTTTAAGTTGTTTGTTTTTGTTAAGAATTTTTTCAATCATATTTTGTTCAGTTCCAATTTTTTCGACGTAAGGTGTTTTTATTACAGAACAAGGAGTGCCTGAAAGTTTTGTGGTCATTACAATGTCTTTCGCACCATAATTAACACATGCTTCTTTATAATCTTGCGAAACGCCACATTCGTTTGAAGCAATAAAGATGCTTCCTATTGAAAATCCTGCTGCTCCGTAGGATAGTATTTCTTGGTATTGTTGATGATTTCCAACTCCTCCTGCCGAAATTACAGGAATTTTACAAGTTGCATTTAATTCTTCAATAAGTTCTTTAGCATTTTTTGGACCAGCGTGCCCTCCAGCCTTATTGTTTACTGCAATTAATGCATCAGCTCCTAAACTTTCAACTTTTTTAGCATAATTAGCATCAACCACATCACAAAATACTTTTATACCAACTTTGTGAGCCTCATTTATGGTTTCCTCTGGAGAACCTAAAGAAGTTATTATATAATCTACCTTAAGTTCGCAACACACCATTAATTGTTCTTTGTAAAAAAAATTTGATTTATTTACAATCAAGTTGATTCCAAAAGGAGCAGTTGAATTTTGTTTAATTTCCATAATTGCTTTTTTAAATTCTTCAATTGTTCGAAAGTTAAGTGCAGGTATGGAACCAGAAATTCCAGCTTTTCCTGCGGCAATAATCATTTCTATAGTTGATACTAAAAACATTGGAGCCATTATTATTGG
The DNA here is from genome assembly GCA_036171675.1 of Vicingus sp. Taxonomy (GTDB): domain Bacteria; phylum Bacteroidota; class Bacteroidia; order Flavobacteriales_E; family Vicingaceae; genus Vicingus. The sequence goes on from JAVHRO010000107.1 coordinate 3,067, forward strand.
ATATTTAATACCCAGTATTTCAGACAACATTGATTTGGATTGACTTGTACTGATTGACATGTTTTAAAATAGATTAAATTTAAAGATGATTAAACTTTTTATTAATTTCGCGACGATAAATACATTTAAATTAAAATGGAAAACATAGAAGCAAACAAATTAATTGTAAAGTTACAAAGAGATTTAGCAAAATCAGGAATAGTAAAAGATAATTTAGTTAAAGGGTTAAAAGAATTAAGAAACTTCTCTTTAGCAGAAGAAGACCCTACTTTAACAAAAGTAATCCGTTTGACTTTTGAACATATTGAACAAGGAGGAACATTTAATATTCCAATTCCAGCCGATGAAGCCATTGTTGAGGGTGAAGAGATTGAATTAATGGATATGGATGATTTCGACAATAAAAGAGAAAGCTTAAATTACTTGTTATCTTTAATGTTAGATAGAAAAAATCCAACGAATAGAGAAGATCTCATTGCGTATCGAGATTTGTTAAAAGCATATTAAGCAATTAAAATCCCAAAAAAAATTGGGATTTTTTGTTTCAGTAAACACCTCATTTTACTTTAAACATATACCATGATTAGTATAAATTTATTTAAGGTTTAATCTGCATTTAAAACTTAAATGTGCTAACTTTTTGATTTAAAGTGGTGTAAGAATTTAAATAATAACCTTTACAAAAGGTGGTAATCTCAAAAACAATACTACTTTTGCAGCCTTTAAAAATAATATGGAATCGATTAGAAATATTGCCATTATCGCTCACGTTGACCACGGTAAAACTACCTTAGTTGATAAAATTATTGACCAATGTAAAACCTTGGATGATAGGGTTGTTAGAACAGAATTATTGCTCGACAATAATGATTTGGAACGCGAAAGAGGAATTACCATATTAGCAAAAAATGTTAGTGTTAGTTACAATGGTGTTAAAATAAATGTAATTGATACTCCTGGTCACGCCGATTTTGGTGGTGAAGTTGAACGAGTGCTTAAAATGGCTGATGGTGTTTTGTTGTTAGTTGATGCATTTGAAGGTGCTATGCCACAAACTCGATTTGTTTTAGGTAAAGCTTTAGAACTAGGATTAAAACCAATTGTTGTTGTTAATAAAGTAGATAAAGAAAATTGTACTCCAGAATTGGTTCAAGAATCTATATTTGATTTAATGTTTAGCCTAGATGGAACTGAAGATCAATTAAATTTTCCGACTATTTTTGGTTCAGCAAAACAAGGCTGGATGAGTACAGATTATACCAAACCAACAGACAATATAATCCCGCTATTAGATGCTATTCTTGAAACCATACCAGAAGCCCCCTACCAAGAAGGTACTCCTCAAATGCAGATTGCTTCATTGGATTACTCAAAATTTGTTGGGCGTATAGCTATCGGCCGTATTTTTAGAGGCGATTTAGAAGAAAATAAAGACTATACCATTTGTAAAAATGGAGGAGTAAGAAAAAAAATTAGAATTAAAGAATTGTTCGTTTTTGAAGGAATGGGCAAAACAAAAGTAAAAACAGCTAGAAGTGGTGATATCTGTGCGATAGTAGGTATTGAAGATTTTGAAATAGGTGATACTATTGCTGATTTAATGAATCCTGAAGAACTCGCTCGAATTTCTATAGATGAACCAACCATGAGCATGTTGTTTACCATTAACAATTCTCCATTTTTTGGTAAAGAAGGAAAATTTGTAACCTCTCGTCACTTAAGAGATCGTTTGTATCTCGAATTAGAAAAAAATCTGGCGTTAAGAGTTGAAGACACAGGTTCTGAAGATAAATTTAATGTGTTTGGACGTGGAGTAATGCATCTTTCTGTTCTTATAGAAACCATGCGTAGAGAAGGTTATGAATTACAAGTAGGTAAGCCTCAGGTGTTATTTAAAGAAATTAACGGTCAAAAACATGAACCCTATGAAACTTTAGTAATTGATGTTCCTGAAGAATATGCTAGTAGAGCTATTGATTTAGTTACTCAACGAAAAGGCGACATGATGGTTATGGAACCAAAAGGAGCTTTACAACATTTAGAATTTAATATTCCTTCAAGAGGAATTATTGGCTTAAGAAATAATGTTTTAACAGCAACTGCTGGAAATGCAGTAATGACTCACCGTTTTAGAGAATATGCTCCATTTAAAGGAGATATTCCAGAACGGAATAAAGGTTCGTTAATTTCAATGGACGCAGGTTCTTCAACGGCTTTTGCAATTAATAGATTACAAGATAGAGGTCGATTTTTTGTTGACCCAGGTGATGTAATATATAAAGGACAAGTTATTGGAGAACACACTAGAGACAACGACTTAGAGGTTAACCTTACTAAAGGAAAACAATTAACCAATATGCGTAAAACAGGTTCTGATGAAGCAGTAAAAATTGCTCCAAAAATTCGATTCTCCTTAGAGGAATCTATGGAGTTTATTCAAGCTGACGAATATTTGGAAGTTACTCCCTTGAGCTTGAGAATGAGAAAGATTAAGTAAAAAATGTCAAATAGATAATTTTAAAAAAGCAAAGCTTTCAATTAAGCTTTGCTTTTTTTATTTTCACATTGGGTCAACATCTATACTAATTTTTATGGATTTGTAAGAACTATTTACCTCAAAATTGTTTTTAAGATTTTTAATAATTTCTCTTGTTTTAACTACCGATAGGCTTTTCTCAATTTTTAGTAAAATCTCTTTTTGATAAAGGTTTTTAATTCTTGAAATAACTGGAAATTCTGGTCCTAAAACGCGATTTCCAAATTTTAGTTTAAGACTATCGGCAAACTCTGTTGCTCCAGCATTTAACACATCTTTATCCTTATGTTTTAAAGCAAAATGAATAATTCGATAAAAAGGTGGGTATTTAAAGTTTTTTCGTTGTAAAATCTCATAGGTATACATGCCGATATAATCATGTTCAATTACTTGTCTTATAATAGGATGGAAAGGGTCGTAAGTTTGTATCAAGACCTTTCCTCTTTTCGTTTTTCTACCAGCTCGTCCACTAACTTGACTCATTAGTTGATAAGAGCGCTCAAAAGCCCTAAAATCAGGAAAATTAAGCATGGTATCGGCATTTAAAATACCCACCAATGCAACATTATCAAAATCCAATCCTTTGGTAACCATTTGTGTTCCAACCAACACATCTACGTTGCCTTCTTCAAAATCGCTTATAATTTGATGGTAGGCATTTTTATTCCGAGTGGTGTCGGCATCCATTCTAGCAATTTTAATCTTAGGAAAGTAAATAGCTAATTCTTCTTCAATTTGCTCAGTGCCAAAACCTTTTAAGGTAATTCGAGTTCTTCCACATGCGGTGCAAATCGATGGCATTTTTTTACTAGATCCACAATAATGACACTTTAAGAGTTGATTAAATTTGTGATAAGTTAAAGAAACATCGCAATTGTTGCATTGAGGTACGTGACCACATTCTTCACAAATCATAAATGGAGCATAACCTCTTCGGTTTTGAAATAAAATTACTTGTTCCTTGTTTGAAAAAGCTTCAGTCATTAAATTAAGCAGATCGGGAGTGAAATGAGTTTTCATTATTTTTTTTCGAGTAGCTTCTTTTACATCGGCACAAACTATTTCTGGTAATTCAACACCACCATGACGTTTGGTTAATTCGACATAACCATATTTTTTTTCTTTGGCATTGTAATAGGTTTCTATAGAAGGCGTTGCAGAACCTAACAATACTTTCGCTTGGTGTATTTTTGCCAACATAATGGCAGTATCTCTTGCATGGTAACGAGGTGCTGGGTCGTATTGCTTAAACGTATTTTCGTGTTCTTCGTCTATAATAATTAATCCTAAATCGCTGTAAGGTAAAAAAAGGGCAGACCGAGCTCCCATAATTATTTGGAAACGACTGGTGTTGTTTCTTAAAACTTCGTTCCAAACCTCAACTCTTTCGTTCTCATTGAACTTGGAGTGATAAACGCCGATTTTATTTCCAAAAACTTTTTGTAAGCGTACAATTAATTGTGTAGTTAAAGCAATTTCTGGTAGCAAATACAATATCTGTTTGCCTTCTGCTAAGGTTTCGTTAATCAGTTTAATGTACAGTTCTGTTTTTCCTGAACTGGTAACCCCATGCAAGAGCGTAACATCTTTGTTTTTAAAGCTTTCTTTAATTTCGGAATAGGCTTTTTCTTGGTGTTCGTTGAGTGTTTTTTCACCCAATAGTTCGTTGCGATATTTTCCTAATCTACTTTCTTCTACATTATAAAGCTCAAATACATTTTTTTCTACCAATTGATTGATGATTGACGAAGAAACCGCTGCTTGAGTTTGTAAATCGAGCTTCTTTACTTCATTAGGAGTTTTACTGTAGCGGTTGTTAATTTTTAAGTAAGTTAAAAGCGTTTCGAGTTGTTTTTTTGCTTTACCAAGTTGAGTAAAAACCTGTTCTAAATTTTTTTCTTCGTTGGCGTAAGTGCTTAATCTAATATAAGTTATTATCTTTGGTTTAAACTTTGTTTTAAGTTCTTCCTCTAATAAAATAGCTTTTTTCTCAATTAATGATTTAACTACTTTATGAATATTTTTTAGGTCTAAAATTTCAGAAATTTCTTGAAGTGTTAATGTGTTTCTAACTTCCAAAGCTTCAAAAATGGAGTACTCTTGGTCAGTTAAATCGGTTAAAGGATTTCCTTCAAAAGTTGAATTTAACACCACGTTGCTTTCGCTCGCTAATTTAAATGCTCCAGGCAATGCTGCGTTAAATACATCGCCAGGATTAGCGAGGTAATAATTGGCAATCCAATCCCATAATTTTAATTGATGAGCATTTACAATGGGCTGTTCATCTAATAAGGATTCAACATATTTTGCTTCGTATTCTTTAGGTGGATGTTGGTGGATGTTTTGCACTAATGCAGTATATAATTTTCCTCCTCTACCAAATGGTACCACTACTCTTTGTCCAACTTTTATGTAGTCGTTAATCTCAAAAGGTAATCGGTAGGTAAACAAGTTGGGTACCGATAAAGGAAGTATTACATCGATAAAAATGGTTTGTTTTGCCATGTGGTAAAGATAAAAATAATGATTGGTTTTTATTTAATAGTTATTCAATTTCCATTTTTTCCTCACTGCACAATTTATTTGAGTTTAATACGTACTTTAGCTATCCTTAACTAATATGCATTAATGAGATTATTTTTTGTATTGAGTTTAATACTGCTTGGGTTGTTTAGTAACGCTCAAATTGGTGGTAATAGCACGTATCAATTTTTAAATGTTCCGGTTTCGAGTAGGGTTGGTGCAATGGGTGGAAGTGCTCTTTCTATTAGAGATGATGACCCCAATTTAACTTTGAATAATCCTTCTCTGCTAACTCAACCAATGAGTTCTTCAGTTACGCTGACTTACCTTAATTATTTTGCAGATATCAATTATGGTTTTGTTTCCTTTATTCAAGATTTTAAAAAATGGGGAATTTTTTCGGGGGGACTAAATTACATTGATTATGGTAAATTTTTAGAAACCGACGATGGAGGAAACGAATTTGGTAATTTTACTGCTGGCGAGTATGCTTTTGTTTTGGGTTGGGGAAAAAGTATCGATTCACTTTTTTCAATTGGTTTAAACTTAAAACCCATTTATAGTAATTTATACGAATACCATTCTTTTGGTTTTGCAGCCGATATTGCGGCTACGTATTACAACCCTAAATCGAACGTTGGAGTTTCGGCAATAGTAAAAAATATTGGTGCTCAAATTACACCTTATGTTGAGGGTAGAGAGCGGGAGCCTATTCCTTTTGAAATTCAAATGGGTGTTTCAAAAAAATTAACACACGTTCCATTAAGGTTGTCGGTTGATTTTATTCAATTACAAAACTGGAATTTAGCATTTAATGATTCAACATATTTAACCAATACCAACAAAAAACTTACCGACGAAGAAAAAATAGCAAGAAACAATACCACATTTTGGAGTGAAGGATTAAGGCACGTGGTTATTGGTACGGAAATAATTCCATCAAAAAGTTTTAGTATTCGCTTTGGTTTAAACATTAAAAGAAGATCAGAATTGGGATTGGATGATAGAGCTGGTTTAGCTGGTTTAAGTTGGGGCGTTGGCTTTAGAATAAAGAAATTTTATTTTAGCTATGGTAGTGCTCGGTATCACTTAGCAGGTTCTTCCAATCATTTTACCATAACCACTAATATTGGCGATTTCTATAAGAATGATTCTGCTCCAATTCAACAAAAAGAGAAAAAAATAAAACCAATAAAAGAGAAAAAGGTGAAAGAACCAAAACCTAAAAAAAGTAAGGAATGAAGAAAATAGTAATTGCCATTGATGGGTATTCTTCTTGTGGTAAAAGCACCTTAGCTAAACAATTGGCTAAGGAGCTGGGCTATATTTATGTTGATACTGGTGCTATGTACAGAGCCGTTGCTTTTTATGCTAATCAACATGGTTTTTTTGATAAAAATGCACTGAGCGTTTCCAAATTATTAGAAGATTTATCAAAAATTAATATTACTTTTTCTTTTAATGCTAAATTAAATAAATCAGAAACTTGTTTAAATGGTCAAAACATCGAACAATATATTAGAACCATTGAAATTTCGAATCAAGTAAGTAAAATTGCTCAAATTAAAGAAGTTAGGGAGAAAATGGTTGACTTACAGCGTGCAATGGGTAAACACAAGGGGCTTGTTATGGATGGAAGAGACATTGGTTCAGTAGTTTTTCCAAACGCTGAACTAAAATTATTTATGACTGCTAGTCCAGAAATTCGTGCAAAACGCAGATTCGATGAGTTAATTGCAAAAGGTGATTTGGTTTCATTCGAAGAAGTGTTGACTAATATTACCTTACGAGATAACGACGATACCACTCGTTCGGAAAATCCACTTATTAAAGCAAAAGATGCCGTAGTGGTTGATAATTCTAATCTAACCCCTACAGAACAATTTAATTTTGTATTAAAACTTGTTCAAGAATGTTTCTAAATTAATTAATTCCAACAATATTGGCGTATAAGGATATTTAATTATAAAATTATTCAGTAAATTCGCCAGATTAAGTAACGATTAATAACGTAAATGGCAGAAGTTTTAAGTAAAATATTGGTTGAGAAAATTGCTCAATCTAGATTACCGGAAGTGGATTTTGATAATATTGTTTTTGGAAAAGAATTTTCTGACCACATGTTTGTCGCTGATTATAAAAATGGGGAATGGAGTAATTTAAAAATAGTACCTTACGCACCAATATCATTAAGTCCAGCTTGTGCCGCGTTGCATTATGGTCAGGCAATTTTTGAAGGCATGAAAGCCTATAAAAATAAAAATGGAGAAATATTTTTGTTTAGACCATTCGATAATGCAAAACGTATAAATATATCTGCAAAAAGAATGTGCATGCCCGAAATTCCTGAAGATATTTTTATTGAGGCACTTAAATTATTGGTTAAATTAGATTCAAATTGGATACCCACTGGAGAAAGTAGTTCATTGTATATTCGACCATGTATGTTTGCCAGCGAACAGCTTTTAGGAGTTCGTCCCGCTGAGGAATATAAATTTATCATTTTTACTGCACCCGTTAATGCGTATTATAGTGTACCCGTTAATGTAAAAGTTGAAACATCTTATTCAAGAGCAGTGGAAGGAGGAGTTGGTTTTGCAAAAGTTGCAGGTAATTATGGCGCTGCATTATATCCAGCAAAATTAGGTCAAGACAAAGGATACCAACAATTAGTATGGACTGATTCTGTTTCTCATGAATACATTGAGGAGTCTGGAACCATGAACGTGATGTTTCAAATTGGTGACACTTTAATAACTCCAAACCTTGATTTAAAAACTACATTAGCTGGAATTACCAGAAACAGTGTTTTAACTTTGGCAAGAGAAATGGGAATTAAAGTAGAAGAAAGAAGAGTATCCGTAATAGAAGTTATTGATGCTGCTAAAAATAATCAACTAAAAGATGTTTTTGGAACAGGAACAGCAGCTACAATAGCTCAAATTGTTTCAATTACTTTATTTGACGAAAAATATATTCTTCCTCCAATTGAGAAAAGAGATTTATCAAATATGTTATCGAGTAAACTATTAGATATTAAAAAAGGTCGTGAAAAAGATATTCACGGTTGGGTGTTAAAACTATAAAAAAAAGAGGGTGTCCAAAAAGGCATCCTCTTTTTTTATGCAACAAATTTT
>JAVHRO010000108.1:0-11093 GCA_036171675.1 Vicingus sp.
TACAATTAAAAAATGAAAACGATTGTACCATTTCAATTGTAGATGTTACTGGAAAGGAAGTTTATGCTTTAAAAAATGTAAAATCTGATAAAATAAATTTAAACATTAGCCAATTAAACAAAGGCATTTACTTTGTAAAAGTGCTTGCTGACAATGAGCAAGAAGTGTTAAAATTGATTAAAGAATAAGTCTTAAAAATTGAATTTGAAGTATCAATAATTTATAATTTAAAAACCAACAAAACCAAAAAAATGAAAACAAAAACAATTTTAAAAACATTAATGATTACTGCATTTGTTTCTGCATTTGCTGCATGTAGTAAGGATAATAATAATAACAATCCTGATCCAATACCAACACCTACGCCAACTCCAGCAGACACTAGAGAATTGGTTGTTAAAGCTCAGTTTGTGAATAAAGATCAAACTGGTGGAGGCCAAGATACACTTGTTGATATTCCAAATTTAAAAATAACATTAGGGGGTAATAATTCGCCATTATCTGCATTAATGGGTTATAATGAATCGAATCAATATACTAAAACTGCTGACGCTACTGGTGTAGCAAAATTTGCTTATACGGAATTAAACAGTTATAGTATTGGAGCTTCTGATCAAATTAGATTTTTAGCATTTAATTCTCCTTATTATGGAGCATATAATGGTAGTACATTTCTTGAAAGTAGCGCATTTTCGTTTGACGATAGAAACACCTATTCTACTTTTAACATACCCGTTCGGGCTCAAATGTGGCAGTATATGGCAAGTTTTAGTAAATGGAACTTATTTTATGCTTCAGTAAATGGAGTTGTTGTTGATATTACCACTACCTGTAATAATGATGATTACGTGAAATTTGAAATAGGCACATTTGGTGCTTATTATTACGGGAATGGTTACGCTCGATTAACCTATTTTGATGGAGCAAATACATGCGGAGGTTTTCCTGCAACAAATCCTTACATCGTATACAATCATCAAACTTTAAATGGTGGAAACGATGGCAATCCTGCGTTAAATGCAAGATACAATACAACTACTAATGCTTTAGAATTATTAAATTCCGGTGGAAATAATATTGGAAATCTATTTGCAGATGTATATACTTATCAATCATTTTTTGGGCTTTACCCAAATTTACATTTAGAATCTTTGAATACATTGGTTTTAACAACAACAGATTCAAATACAGGTTATACTGTAGTTAAAAAGTTTGTAGCAGTTCCTTAATAAAGTATCGTAATTAATTCAAAAAATTATTACAACGAAGAAGCCCGAGAATTTCTCGGGCTTCTGTTATTTTAAAACATGTTATAAAATTATCGTTTTTGTCTGCGTTCTCTAAAATTTCTATTTGCAGGTTTGTCATTAGAATACGATTTTCTCGAATCTCTGTTTCTATCACCACCTCTGTGTTCTGAGCGAGGAGCTCCTGAACGTCGTTCTCTATGTTCTCCTCTGTCTTCTCTTTCTCCACCTTCACTTGGTTTGTCTTTAGAAAATTCAACTCTTATTTCCCTGTTTTCAATGTTTTTACCATTAAGAGCAGAAATTAATTTTTCTCCTACACCATCTTCAACACCTAAAAATGCAAAGCTGTCAAATAAGTCAATTTTACCAACACTACTTCCATCAATTCCAGATTGATTACAAATAAATCCTAAAATTTGACCCTTGTTTTCAAAACCATCTAATTTACCAACATTAATAAATACTCTTTTTGAATTTTGAGTTCCAGAAGGTTCTCTATCCTCTCTTTTTCCACTTCTTCTATCTTCACGCTCACCTCTATCATCACTTCTTCTTGATCCACGAGGTTCAATATTTATATCGCTAGCTTTTTCATAGGTTTTTAAGAATTTATTAAATTCTACCGATACAAAACGTTGAATAATTTCTTCTTTTGAAAATGCGCTCAATTCATCATAGATTTTTTCAAGATATGGAGTAATTCCTTTTATATTAATTTCAATATCATGAACATTTTGTATAAGTTGAATAATTTGTTGACCACATATATCATTACCAGTAGGGGCTTTAACCAATTCAAGTTTTTTTCCTATTAATTTTTCAACTAATTTAATTCTACTTGCCTTGCTTGGACTTACTAATGCAATCGATTTACCAGATTTTCCTGCTCTCGCAGTTCTCCCACTTCTGTGTGTATAACTTTCAATTTCATCAGGTAAATCAATATGAAATACATGGGTTAAGTCGTCAATATCAATACCTCTTGCAGCAACGTCAGTAGCAATTAAAACTTGAAGTCCACGTTTTCTAAACTTATTCATTACACTGTCTCTTTGCGCTTGAGATAAATCGCCGTGAAGTGCATCAGCATTGTATCCATCCGACATAAGTTTGTCGGCAAATTCTTTTGCTTCTCTTCTTGTTCTACAAAATACGATGCCATACATTCCAGGAGAAAAGTCGATAAATCTTCGTAATGCATGATATTGGTCTCTTCCACTAACTAAGCAATATAAATGCTCAATATTTGCAGCAGTACTATTTTTTGTGCCAATAGTTACATTATGGGGGTTATCCATATAGGTCTGGGCAATTCTGTCAACTTCCTTAGGCATGGTGGCAGAGAATAACCATGTATGTTTGGATGTTGGGGTTTCTTCTAAAATTTCATTGATATCGTCTTTAAAGCCCATGTTAAGCATTTCATCTGCTTCATCCAAAATAACGGTAGAAACAGCATTAAATTTCAACACTTTTCTACCCATCAGGTCAATTGTTCTACCAGGTGTTCCAACAATAATGTTTGCACCTTTTTTTATGTCGCGTATTTGGTCAGTAATACTAGCACCACCATATACAGCTACAATATTAATGCCTTCCATATATTTGGAATACGCTTTTAGTTCTTTAGTTATTTGCAAACAAAGTTCGCGAGTAGGGCATAGAATCAAGCCCTGTATAGCTCTAAAATCGATATCTATTTGTTGTAAAAGAGGTAAGCCAAATGCAGCTGTTTTACCTGTACCTGTTTGTGCTAAGCCTACGTAATCGCTATCTCCAGCTAATAAAAGTGGAATAGATTTCTCTTGTATTGGAGATGGGGTTTCAAAACCCATATCTTCTACTGCCTTGATAAGATTCTTATCAAGACCCAATTCTTTAAATGTCATTCGTTTATTTTTTATACCGAATCGGTATTTGGATTATTGTGGCGGGACGAAATCGCCATGAATACTCTGTTACCAATCTGGTTTTCACATTATGTTACACCATTTATTGGGATAACTTTCGCGAAATTGAGCATTTTATTTCAATAATTTGATAAAATAACCATTTATTGTTTACGATTCGCAAAATCATTAATGAGTTGTTCACTACTTTTTATAACTTTTTTTGTCCAAATTAATAGCTGATTAAGTTTATCTTCTTCAGAAAGTTGCCAATTTATTGATGACGATTTTAATCGTTTATTGATCTCGTATAAAGCAATTGCTGCAGATACAGAAATGTTTAAACTTTCAGTGAATCCAAACATGGGAATTTTTACATATCCATCTACGTTTTCTAATGCAATTTTAGATAAGCCTTTGAGTTCGGTACCAAAAAGTAAGGCTGTTTTGTTATTTATAGGTAGCTGTTCGATTGAACAATCTGCATAATGTGGAGTTGTTGCTATAATTTGATATCCTTGTTCTTTTAACGTATTAATACATCTTAACGTGTTATCTTCTTTGCCGTTGTATTTTGTAATGTTCAACCATTTTGTCGCGCCCATTACTACTTTAGGATTAATGGTGTATTTATTATAATTTTCAATAATATGCACATTTTGAACACCAAAAACATCACATGATCTTAGTACGGCACTTGCATTGTGAGGTTGAAAAATATCTTCTAATACTACGGTAATATGCTTTGTTCGGTCTTCGATTACTTTTTTTAATAACTCTTGTTTATTTGGAGTCATAAACGTAAAAAGATATTCAAGAATTTCTTGCTGAGATTTCATTGTATTAGCCCAAAAAAATTAATGTGAAATTACTTAATCGGTTGTTAATATAAATAAAAAAGACTGCAGGTTTGCAGTCTTTTTTAATACTATTTTGTATGGTTATCCTAAATAAGATTTTAATAGATTAGATCTTGATGTATGTTTTAATCTTCTAAGCCCTCTTTCTTTTATTTGTCGAACTCTTTCTCTTGTTAATTCAAATTTTTCTCCAATTTCTTCTAAGGTAAATGGTGATTTACAATTAATACCATAATATAATCGTAATACTTCTGCTTCTCTATAAGACAAAGTGGATAATGATCGTTCAATTTCATTTCTTAACGATTCATTCATTAATGAATTAGCGGGATTAAACAATAGATCTTCATCAGCCAAAATATCTAACATGCTATTGCTTTCTTCGTCTTTCGATAGTGGGGCATCCATCGATAAATGTTTACCCGAAATTTTGAATGATTCATTAACCTCGGCGACTGAAATTTGTAATATATCAGCAACTTCACTTGCGGTGGGCTCTCTTTCGTATAATTGTTCAAGTGTAGAGAACATTCTGTTTATTTTAGAAATTTCACCAATTTTATTTAATGGCAATCGTACAATTCGGGCTTGTTCAGCAATCGATTGCATAATGGATTGTCGAATCCACCAAACGGCATAAGAAATAAACTTAAAACCACGGGTTTCATCAAATCGTTGTGCAGCTTTAATTAATCCTATATTACCTTCATTTATGAGGTCAGAAAGTGTTAATCCTTGATTCTGGTATTGTTTTGCCACAGAAACAACAAAACGCAAATTGGCTTTAGCTAATTTTTCTAAAGCAACTTTATCACCTTCTTTAATTTTTTGGGCTAACTTAATTTCTTCGTCTGCCGTTACTAAACATTCTTTTGATATGTCTTGAAGATATTTATCGAGCGAAATATCGTCTCTATTGGTAACTTGTTTAGAAATTTTTAATTGTCTCATGGTTTGATTTTAGCATTTAATCTAAAATCCTTTACGATTCGTCTATAAAATAGTTGCGTTTATATGAAACAAAAGTGTATTTAATAATAAAAGCCCAGCAGTTGCTGGGCTTTTATTATATAGCTATTAAATATTAAGCATTACTCGTGGTGCATTTGATAAAAAATTTGTCCATTCGAGTGAATTTCACGATTGAAATGAGTAAAATTTGTATCGAGAATTCAAATTTTTAGAATAAAAAGTGTTTTCTCGATACTTTTTCTTTCAGAAAAAACTCGAAATGACACTTTTTTATTGAAAACTAAGCCCAAATGCACTACGGGTTAAGCATTTTCTTTTTTAGGTTTTTCAAGCAAAACCTTTCTTGAAAGTTTTAATTTGCCTGTTTTGGCATCTACCTCAATCAATTTAACTTCTATTTCTTGACCTTCTTTTAATACATCTTCAACTTTTTCTACCCTATCCCAATTGATTTCAGAAATGTGAAGTAAACCATCTTTTCCAGGTATAATTTCTACAAAGGCTCCAAAGTTGGTAATTGATTTTACTTTTCCTTTATATATTTCTCCTACTTCTGGAACCGCAGTAATTGCTTTGATTCTTGCAAGAGCAGCTTTCATGGCTTCACCATCATTAGTCATGATGTCTACAACTCCTTGATTGTCTTTTTCTTCAATGGTAATTATAGCACCTGTTTTAGCTTGAATATCTTGAATAATTTTTCCACCAGGTCCGATTACAGCACCTATCATTTCTTTAGGAATGGTTATTTGAGTAATTCTTGGGGTGTGAGGTTTGTAATCTTTGTTAGGGGCTGTCATTGTTTTAGCAATTTCACCTAAAATATGGAGTCTTCCTTCTTTTGCTTGAGCCAATGCTTCTTCTAAAATTTGGTAGGATAATCCATCAACTTTAATATCCATTTGACAGGCTGTTATACCAACGGTTGTTCCAGTAACTTTAAAATCCATATCACCTAAGTGGTCTTCATCACCTAAAATATCTGATAATACAGCATATTTATCTCCTTTAGAAATTAACCCCATAGCGATACCAGAAACGGGTCGTTTAAGTTGAACACCTGCATCCATTAACGCTAATGTGCCAGCACAAACAGTTGCCATAGAGGAGGAACCGTTTGATTCTAAAATTTCAGATACAACTCTAATGGTATAAGGGTTTTCAGATCCAGTTGGAAGCATAGATTTTAATGCTCTCATGGCTAAATTTCCATGTCCAATTTCTCTTCTTCCAGTACCTCTGTTTGCATAAGATTCGCCAGTTGAATAGGAGGGAAAATTGTAGTGTAAAATAAATTTTGAAGTTCCTCTGTAGGTTGCAGCATCAATTAATTGCTCATCCATTTTGTTACCTAAAGTTACACTAGTTAAAGATTGTGTTTCTCCTCTGGTAAAAATTGCAGATCCATGTGCACCAGGTAAATAATCAACTTCGCTCCATATAGGTCGAATTTGGTTTAATTTTCGTCCATCTAATCGAGTTCTTTCATTTAAAACACAATCTCTAACAGCTTCTTTTTCAACATCATGAAGGTATTTTTTTAATAAAAATGATTGAGCCAATTCTTCTTCTGATAGTAGAGATTTTGCTTCTTCTTTAATTGCATTAAATTTTTCTGCTCTTAAAGCCTTGTCGGCATTTCCTTCTTTAGAAACGGCATAACATTTATCATAGATTGCTGCTTTTATCTTGGCTTGTAATTCAATGTTTGGTGTAGGCTCGTGCTTATATTCTCTTTTAGTTTTGGCTTTCTCTATTTCTGAAGCTAAATCTAATTGTAACTGACATTGTTTTTTTATTTCTGCATGAGCAATTTTAATAGCTTCTAACATGTCGGCTTCCGATACTTCTAGCATTTCGCCTTCAACCATCATAATGTTATCTATGGTAGCAGCAACAATCATATCAATATCTGAATTTTCTAGGGCTGTTCTGGTTGGGTTAATTTCCCATTTTCCATCAATTCTAGCTATTCTAACTTCAGAGGCAGGACCGTTAAAAGGTATATCTGATACTGCAATTGCAGCCGATGCGGCTAAACAAGCTAAAGCATCTGGTAAACAATCGTCACCATGAGAAATTAAGTTAACAACTACTGAAGTGTTACCATGATAATTATCAGGAAATAATGGGCGTAAAGCTCTATCAATTAATCTGCAAATTAATATTTCGGAATCCGATGGTCGAGCTTCTCTTTTTAAGAAACCACCAGGGAAACGACCTGCAGCGGCATATTTTTCTTTGTATTCTACGGTGAGAGGCAAAAAGTCGGTACCTTCAGTAGCTTCTTTGTCTGAAACCACGGTTGCTAACAACATGGTGCTACCCATTTTTACTACTACTGAACCATTCGCTTGTTTAGCTAGTTTTCCAGTTTCAATTTCGATGGTCCTTCCATCACCTAACGTGTAGGATTTTTTAATTCCAATTTTTGACATAATTTTTTATTGTTTTTGTTTGTATGTGAAATGCACCCTGCATCTCTTTGTTGTTTACGTGTTTATAATAAAAAAGGGAGAGCAATAAATTGCTGCTCCCTTTTAATTTCAAAATTGTTTGTTGAGTTCAAATTATCTTCTAATTCCTAACTCTTTAATTAATTCACGATATTTAATAATATCTTTATCTTTATAGTAAGCTAATAAGCTTCTTCTTTTACCTACTAAATCTAATAACGCTTTTTGAGTGCCTTTATCTTTGTGATTTTTTTTAAGGTGTTCAGTTAAATGATTAATTCTAAAAGTGAATAATGCAATTTGTCCTTCTGTAGATCCAGTGTTAGTTTCACTTCCACCGAACTGTTTAAAGATTTCTTTTTTCTTTTCGATTGGTAAATACATGCCAAAATTGTTTTAAATGTTTATTATGTATGATTAATTTAAGGCGACAAATGTAACCTTTTTTATGTTATGATGTAATTTAGTGTCGTTATTTATTTGAATATAATTAAACACATAAATTGAATTGTTTTTTTTAGCAGATAAACCACCTCGGGACAGAGCTCCAGAGGTATTAGTGAATAACAGCCACAGATTAACTGATTTTCAAAAATCTTTTTTAATCTGTGAATCTGTGGTAAAAAAAATCGAAGCAGAGCTTCGAGGAATTAAACCTAAAGTGATTAAAATATAGTTGAGTCAACTAAGTGAATAATAATGTAGTTTTGAAAATATTAATTCTACTCATAAAATGTTTTAACTTTGTAAATTAATTTAAAATTTATGGAAACCTTCTTAGAACTATTGAAATACACCGTTCCAGCATTTATAGTATTTGTGGCGTGTTTTTTTATCCTTAAAAAATTTATGGATAATGAGTACCGTAAACAAATGCTTGAACTACGTAAAGCTAATCAGAATTATACCACTCCATTGCGATTACAAGCTTATGAACGTATGATTTTATTTTTGGAACGAGTTTCTTTGAACAATCTCGTATCTCGAGTTTCCAAAAATGGATTAAGTGCAAAACAACTTCAATCTGATTTGATTGTTACCATTCGGACTGAATTTGAACACAATTTAAGTCAACAAATTTATGTTTCTATCACCGCTTGGGACGCTGTGAAGTTGTCGAAAGAGGAAGTTATTAAGGTAATTAATATTGCTGCAACCCAATTAAATTCTGAAGCTACAGGGCTTGAATTAAGTCAGAAAATATTTGAAATTTTATTAAAACTCGAAACATCACCAACTCAATTAGCCATTAATCAAATAAAAAAAGAAGTTCGTCAGCTTTTTTAATTGAATGGATGGAAAGTAAATCCAAAACAAAAATTTAATTGTGAGAAAAAAAACGTTTGACTACCAATATCAGTTTTGTCGGGTGACGTTCTAATGCTTGGCATGTCAATAAAACCATTTTTAAATTCGCTTCTTAGAAAGTAATGTTTAAAAATAATCAAATCCAATCCTGCTTTAGCCGAAAAGCCATAACCAGCCAAATGAAACTCATCGTAGCGAATACCGTTAAGTAACATTACATTTGAACGAGGCAATAAAAAACCTCCCCCAAAACCTAATAATGTATTGATGGTAATTTTGTTAGGGTTGTGAGTTATTTTTAAAAATTTAAGCAAATCATCATTTCTTGTAATTTCAACATCAATATAATTTAAGCCATCGGTATGTTCAAATGTTAACAAATCATCGGCGACATCAATATTTTTATTAATATACGTTCCATCATAATTACTGCCATTATTAATAGTGCCATTCATTTTAGCTACTTGATGATTTACCATAACGTATTTCATATGGTCGTAACCAAAAGATAGATCAATCTTATCATTAATAAAATAACCCAGCCTAACATTGGTTTGTGGAATGGTTATCATTCCAATATTAAAATAAGGGTCTAACGCAAAAGGGGTTTGTCGGTCTTTGGCTACCACATCACTCAATGTAAAGTCATAATTATTACCTTTTAAATGTATATTTGAGTTGGTGTACCATGCCCTATTCCATCCCCAAAACATATACAATCTTCCCTTATTCGAAAGTGTAGATAATTTTATTTCTTCCTCGTTGCTTTTTGAAAAACTGCTTAAGGTTAAAAGAATTGAAATGCTTAGTAATATAATATATTTTAACATACTTTGAAATAGTATAAATTTGTTGGCGAAATTATAATTTTATTAGGTAAAATTCAATGAGAATAATCACCTAGAAAATGTTTCTAACAATTTTTTTGCAGCTTTGAATGGACTTATTTTACCCTCAATAACATCATTTTCTAATTTATTTAGTAATGATTTAATTTTTGGATTGGAATAAAATAAGTTAAGTACCGAACTGTTTATTGATTCATTTAACCAGTACTTCGATTGTTGTTTCCTTTTGTTATTGAACGATCCATTTAACAAGGTCACTTGCTGAAAATGATCAATCATAGTCCAAATATTGTCAATTCCATTTTTATCTAACGATGAACATGACTCTACCTTTGGAATCCACCCGTTAGATTTTGATGGGAAAAGATGTAGCGCATTTTTATAGTGTTGTTTTGCTAAATTTACTCTATCGTTTTGTTCCATGTCTGTTTTATTAATAACGATGGCGTCGGCAATTTCCATAATTCCACGTTTGATTCCTTGAAGTTCATCACCTGCTCCTGCCAACATAAGTAAAAGGAAAAAGTCAACCATAGAATTAACTTCTATTTCAGATTGTCCAACGCCAACAGTTTCAATAATAATGGTGTCAAAGCCAAAAGCTTCGCATAAAATAATGCTCTCTCGGGTTGCTTTGTTTACCCCTCCCAACGTGCCTGCTGATGGTGAAGGACGAACAAATGCATTGGCGTTGGTTGATAAGTTGTTCATTCGTGTTTTATCACCTAAAATGCTTCCTCCGTTTTTACTACTACTTGGGTCTATTGCCAGAACAGCAACTTTTTTATGGTGTGAAGATATTAAATATGTTCCAAACGACTCAATAAAAGTGCTTTTTCCAACCCCTGGTACTCCAGTTATTCCTATTCGAATTGAATTGCCTGATAAGGGAAGACATAATTCAATTAATTCTTCTGCTACATTTTGGTGTTCTAACTTGGTGCTCTCTAATAGGGTAATTGCTCTACTTAAAATAGAAACATTTTTACTTTTTATACCATCAAAAAAAAACTCGGCAGTTAGTGCTGTATTTCTAGTTGATGTTATTGCATTATTTTTTTTCATAATTGAATTCTTATGATAAAAGTACTAAATCTACCAAAATGAGTCAGAAAAATATTCGTAGAAATAATAAATAGTTTCGTCGAAGCAACCTTTTGTTTTATCTAACGTTTTATTAATTAGGAGTTTATTTAACTCCTTAAAATTTAAAGCTATGGACAGCGGATTTATCACATTTTTGATTACAATAGGTGTTTTAGCAATAGTATTTGGAGTGCTTTATAAAATGGGAAAAGATTATTCTCACAAAAAAGTTATAAAATAATTATTTTTTTGTAAAACGTCCTAAAATCAAAACCATCTTTTTACTAAATCATTTTGTTTAGCATGTTTTTGTTGGTTTCTTTTTATGCCATATTTAAATGTTAGTTTGCGCTGAACAAAAAAATAGGTTTAACCCGTTGTGCATTTGTAAGAAAATTTGTCAATTCGATCCGTCAGCTGACGG
>JAVHRO010000109.1:0-36934 GCA_036171675.1 Vicingus sp.
CATTTTGTGGAAAAATGGGCGTTCCGGTAAACCCAAATTGATAGAATTTTTTAAATTTCTTTTTCAGATTCTTTTGGGCTTCACCAAATTGAGAACGGTGGGCTTCATCAAAAATGAAAACGACTTGCTTTTGGTAAATGGCTAAATCTCCCTCACTTTTCATGAGGTTATTCAGTTTTTGTATGGTCGTTACAATAATTTTATTGTCGTCTTTTTCTATATTTCGCTTTAATCCTGCGGTACTATCCGAACCGTTCACACTATCGGGAGAGAATCTTTGATATTCTTTCATAGTTTGAAAGTCCAAATCTTTACGGTCAACTACAAAGAATACCTTATCAATGAAATCAAGTTGAGTGGCTAATCTTGCTGCTTTAAAACTGGTGAGTGTTTTGCCAGAGCCTGTGGTGTGCCAAATATATCCGCCACCTTCATTGGTTGACCATTTTTTGGCTAAAAAAGAACTTTCAATTTTCCACAACATTCTTTCTGTTGCTGCAATCTGATAGGGTCTCATAACAAGTAAAGTATCACTTGTATCAAAAACAGAATAGGTTAGTAACACTTTTAAAAGTGTATGTTTTTGAAAAAAGGTAGTCGTAAAATCTTTGAGGTCTTTAATTAATGAATTGTCAGCCTTTGCCCAGTTCATAGTAAAGTCGAAACTATTTTTGTTTCGCTCAACGGTGTTGGCAAAATAGCGGCTGTCCGTGCCATTTGAAATGACAAAAATCTGAATGTATTTAAAGAGAGAATTGCCGCTATTAAAACTCTCTTTGGTATAGCGATGCACTTGATTAAACGCTTCACGAATGGCCACCCCACGTTTTTTTAATTCAACCTGCACCAAAGGCAATCCATTGACCAGAATGCTTACATCATAGCGATTGGCATGCGTGCCTTTTTGTTCAAATTGTGAAATTACTTGTACTTTATTTCGTGTAATGTTCTTTTTATCTACCAAGTAGATGTTTTGGATATGTCCATCATCAAAAACAAAATCGTGAATATAATTGTCGTGTATTTTTCTGGTTTTTTCAACGATGTTATCGCTTGGCTTATCCAAATATTCTTCCACAAAACGAATCCATTCCCCATCTGAAAACGCCACATTGTTGAGCGATTGCAATTGCACTCTCACATTCGCCAACATCGCTTCGGGCGTATTGAGGTTTGTGGGATTTTCATACCCTTGATGGATGAGGTCTTCTATAAATTCTTTCTCCAATGCCGCCTCTGTTTGATAAACAGCAGGTGCGTCATTCACCTCAAAATGTTTGGTGTATTTATCAAGTACGATGAAATTGTTTGATTCTGCTATGGTTTTGTAGGTGCTCATTTGTCTGATATTTTATTTGTCTGAATTAAGATTTTTAGGATTAGAAGATGATAGGATTTTCTTAAGTACAAAATCCTGTCATCCTTAAATCTATTTAATCCTAATTCAGATATTTTTCTTGTTTTCGGGATGGTTAAGGTTATACACTCGTTTAAACTCTAAACTTTTCGAACCGAAATTTATTAGTAAGCCAATAGGTAAATTATAGGCTTGACAATAATTCATGGCTTGTGCCAAATGCACCTCTTCCAATTTTATTATGGCTTTTAGTTCTACCATTACAAAATCTTCTACAAAAAAATCCACACGTCTTGTTCCAATATCAATTCCATCATAAAAAATACTCATTTCCATTTCTCGTTTAAAACCCAAGCCTTGCTTTTCCATTTCAATAGCCAATGCTCGCTGATAAATAACTTCTTGAAATCCATTGCCGAGTGTGTTATGCACTTTCATAGCACAACCAATTATTTTATGTGTTAATTCCTCGTATTTCATAATCATCTAATTTTTGTCATAATTTGGATTTATTTGTCAGATTTAGGATTAATTTGTCAGAATTAGGATTAATAAGATTAAAGGATTTTAGGATTAATCCTATCATCCTAAAATCCTAAAAATAATAATTCAGACAAATGTGAGCAACTTCTCCCGATAATATTCATACTGCTTTTTACGTAACTCAATTTCTTTGGGCAAACCTTCGCTGATGGAGGTGGTGAGCGTGTCGAATTTATCGAGGATAGAAACAATACGGGCTTGCTCGGAAAGGGAGGGAATGGGGATTGGAAATTTGAGAAACATAGGCTTTCTCATAGATGTAACTGATGAACTAACAGAAGTTTTCTCAATGTAAGAATAGAACTTTGTTACAATGTAATGATAAACATACCTTGGGTTAACTTCTTTTTCATTTGGCACTATCCTATAAGCTCTTTGATGAAGCGCATATTTACCCACAGCCCAATGAAATACCTTACCAACTCCAACACCATCGCCAGCAGTAATAATTGCTGTTTCTTCAAAATCATAAGTATCGAGTTTCAATGGATTAATGCCTCTTGCATAAAATATATAATCTCCATTTTCAATTGCATCTTGTGTATCATGCTTGCCAGTACCAATTATCGCCACCTCCCCCAAAGTCTTCCACTCCACTTCACCCTCATCAAAGCTCAACAAAGCTTCCCGATAATAGCCATACTGTTTTTTACGCGCTGTAAGTTCCGCTGTAAGCTCCGCTGTAAGCTCTGTAAAAGTGTCGAGAATACGGACAATTTCGGCTTGAACGGGGAGCGGCGGGATGGGGATTATTGTATCAAGCACACTAGACATGCTCGGATGTTTAATACCTGCGCCTCTATAAAAGGAACTTAATAGCCGTATATTATTCTTTAAATAATAATATAAATACTTTGTGTTGAGATATTCTCTGTCATTTGATATTGCAATTCGATTATCACCTGTTAGAAACTTACCTTTATAATATTGAACAATTGTATTGCCACCCCATGGAATTGCAATTACTTCATCATTAGAGATTAGTTTACCCGCCAACTCTTCAGATGTCCAGAAATCGGTTTCATTTGTTGTAAGCAATTTTACATTTCCATTTTCCAATATCAAAGGCTTTATTTCATTGGAAAGTAAATGATGATATTTTATCGTTCTGGGCTGTTTGAAATTATCTACAGCGTTGAACTTTTTGTCCCAAGAGGTAACTTCCCAAATTGCTTTCCACTCCACCTCAACGCCTTGTAATAATTGTTCTAACTTACTCATGGTTTTTTGCCTTTGGTTTTATTGATAGCTTCACCTTTTTTGGCTTTTTTTTCCAAATCACCAATTACGTTGAGATAGTCTTTTTCGACTGAACTTAAGGTTTTGGCTTTGTATTTTTTGTATTCCTCTACAGCTTTGTCATGCGCTTGGTTGTGCGAGATGGTTCCTGCACCGTCTAATACTTTTCTTCCTGTAGAAGACAGGATATTATCCAACTCTCTTATGTAATCTGACATCTGCATTTCTCGTTCTTCAATAGCATTCAATTCCGCCAAGTCAAAATAAGCTGCTACTAAGTTGTTGAGTACTTTCAGTTCTTTCTCTTCCAAGTAATTTTTAGCAATCATGGCTTCGACTTGTGTGGGCTGCTCTCCTTTAAAATTGGTAAGTCCTGCGAAAGATTTATCGCTATCTACTCGCATATAAATAACCTCGCTTGCTGTCTTTCCATGGGCTGCATAATGCAATTTATTTTGTACAATTTTAAAGAACTGAATGCTTTCATCGCTTTTGGGGTCGTAATCGGTTGCTGTGGCATACAATTCCAGCACCTGACGATACATCACTTTTTCGCTGGAGCGAATATCACGAATACGGTCTAATAGTTCTTTCCAGTAAGTACCACCACCAAGATTTTTCAGGCGTTCATCGTCCATGGTAAAGCCTTTCACCATGTATTCTTTTAAACGTTGTGTAGCCCATTGTCGAAAGCGAGTGCCTTGTACAGATTTAACACGGTAACCCACTGAAATAATGACATCTAAGTTGTAATAATTTGTAGGCTTGGTAGAAAAATCGGAATTTCCGATTTTTCTCATTGTATCAGATTCTGTGAGTTCTTTTTCGCTATAAATATTGAGTATGTGTTCATTAATGGTTGAACGACTTTTATTGAATAATTCTGCCATTTGGTCTATGGTTAACCAAACGGTTTCATTCTCTAATTGGACATTGATTTTGGTAAGTCCATCTTTTGTTGTATAAAATAGTATTTCGCTCATCCCTCAATTTCTTTTATGATTAAATCAATATCAGCACGCAGTGTATTTATTTTCTCTACCGTTATAGAAACTTCTTTATTCAACTCGGCAATGTTAATTTTCTCTCGATTGTCTTTTGCTACCACATACGAACTCACCGATAGGTTGTAATCGTTTTCAGCAATTTTGGTGTTGTCAACTGTTTTTGCTCTATAGTCAACATCTGCTTTGCTGTCGAACATTTGCATAATCAGTTCAATGTGTTTGTTTTCAAGCACATTGTTGTTGGTGGCTTTTTTGTAGAAATCTTCGCCGCCGGCATCAATAAACTGGGTTTTGTTTTCGGTTTTATGTTTTGAGAGCACCAAAATATTTACAGCAATAGAAGTACCGAAAAATAAATTTGGAGCCAATGAAATTATTGTTTCTATAAAGTTGTTATCAATAAGGTATTTTCTAATTTTTTGTTCGGCACCTCCGCGGTAAAAAATACCGGGAAAACAAACAATGGCAGCTCTTCCTTTACTTGATAGATAGCTTAGTGCGTGTAATACAAAAGCAAAATCGGCTTTCGATTTGGGAGCCAACACCCCGGCAGGAGCAAAACGGTCGTCGTTAATAAGCGTGGGGTCGCCATCTCCTATCCAATTGATAGAGTACGGAGGATTAGAAACAATGGCATCGAATGGTTTTTCATCGCCAAAGTATGGATTGCGCAGCGTATCGCCCAAAACAATATTAAACTTGTCGTAGTTCACGTTGTGTAAAAACATGTTCATACGTGCAAGGTTATAGGTCGTATGGTTTACTTCCTGCCCAAAGAAACCATCTTCAATAATATGATTGTCGAAATGTTTTTTGGCTTGCAGCAGCAGAGAGCCTGAACCTGCCGCCGGGTCGTAAATTTTATTAACGGCAGTTTGTTTGTGCATGGCCAATTGTGCAATAAGCTTTGAAACATGCTGCGGAGTAAAAAACTCGCCGCCCGATTTACCGGCATTTGCGGCATAATTTGAGATAAGAAACTCATAAGCATCGCCAAAAAGGTCAATTTCATTGTTTTCAAAATTGCCAAAATTCAGTTCTTCAACACCTTTTAAAACGGCAGCTAAACGGAGGTTTTTGCCTTCAACGGTATTCCCCAATCGGGTGCTTGTGGTATCAAAGTCGGCAAATAATCCTTTTATATCGGGTTCGGACGGATAACCATTGGCAGAACATTCGATAGCATCAAAAATGGCTTTTAAGTCGGTGTTCAGATTGTGGTTGGTATTGGCTGTTTTGGCAACATTCACAAAAAGTTGACTTGGATAAATAAAATACCCTTTTGTTTTTATCGCATCTTCTTTTATTGCGGGAGATATGTTTTCATCAGGGAAACCTGCATAGTTTACGTTTTCATCACCACCTTCAATGTAAATGGTGAAGTTTTCACTAATAAAACGATAGAAAAGTGTTCCTAACACAAACTGTTTAAAATCCCATCCATCTACCGAGCCACGAACATCGTTGGCTATTTTCCATATTTTAGTTTGTAATTCTGCTCTTTGCGCTGTGCTTGTCATTTTTTTTCTTTTAATAATTCCTTTGGGTTTCCTTCTAAGAAAGAAAACCAGAAAAATTTAGTTACGTTTAATAACCTTAATAATTTTCTGTCCAGTATCGGATGTTATTCTTAATAGATATACTCCACTATTTTCTGGCAACATGAGTCTTACAACATTAGCATTACTATTTTGCTGAACGATAACCTCTCCTAAAAGAGTTAACAGTTCAATAGAAGTAGTTCTAAAGTCGTTATTAAGATTAATGAAAACAAAATCTTTAGAGGGGTTGGGGAAAATGCTAATTCTATTTTCCTCTAGGCTAGAGCTAATATTAGTTAATATTGGAGCAATTACATTTATACTATTAATTCCTGCTGATTTATAAATTGATGAAGAATCGCAGTAAGTTTTAGCACAATTGCTATCTGCAACTGTTAAACAGATTTGATAATTTCCTACAGTAGAATAAGTATGTTGTGGATATGGAAGCATTGAAGTGTTGCCATCGCCAAAATCCCATAAATAAGAGGTTATGTTGCCAGAAGATGTATTGACAATAATTAGGTTTAGAGAATCAGTTGGATTAAGATACGAATAAAATGAAGCGGAACTCGAAGTGTCAATTGTTAAGTAAATAGTGATTAAACTATCACAACCTTCAAAGTTTGGTATGGTGTCAAAATAAGTTCCATCGGTGGAATAAGTATGATTTCCACTAGGAACGGTATAACTTTCACAAACTTCGACATTTATTGTTGAACTACTTTTTGGACAATAATTTACACAGTTGGACTTTGCTATACAATTCCATTTGGCAATTTCTACGGCATAGTTTCCTGCTGAGGAAGGATAGAAACTAGGGTCGTTGGCGCTGGTAATTGGATTCATTGTGTCGCAATCGAACCATTGATAGTTTGCATTTATTTCGTTTGATATCAATGAATTTGAGTTAATGGTTAAAGTACTGTCAATTACCTTTTTAATGAATGAAATGGTAATCAAACTGTCGCAACTATTAGCATTTGGAATGATGTCAAAATAATTTCCACTCATGGTATAGGTTTGATTTCCACTTGGCGAAGTATAACTCTCTAAACCACAAGAATCAACAACTATAGATGATAAAGTTGAACAATTGAACCCTAAATTCAATTTAGCAATTAAAACATCAGAAATTCCGCTAGAACTTAAAGTAGTGCTACCATAAGTGGAGCTTGTACTCTGTATATCGCCAGCTATAAATAAATTATTACCATTTACAACTGAATTAATTGCATAGTCTGTATTATTCCCACCTGCTGTCAAAGCAAAGAGCAGCGAGCCATTAGTGTTATATTTTGCAACAGCGAAGTTGGTTGTTCCATTATTAAAAAACTCTGCTGTATCAATAAATATAGATGAACTGTTGTAATCTGCCACTAAATAAACGTTGCTGCCTTCGTCAATAGCAATTGTTGAGGTAAAATCTGAACCAGAACCTCCTATTCGTTTTGACCAAACGAAATTTCCATCAGAAACATCCATCTTTGAAAGATAGATGTCATTACTTCCATAATTAATAAGAAGCGTGCCATTAATATCTAATGCATTTGTAGCAAAATATCCTGAAACGTATAGGTTGTTTAATTTATCAAGTGCTAAATCAATAGCAAAATCGTTGGCACTTCCCCCAATTTTTTGAGCCCAAATAACATTTCCAGTGGCATCATATTTTGCGATGTAAGCATCTCTACCTCCAGAATTTGGTAAACTAAAAGGATATATATCCAAACTCGAATTATAAAACCAACCACAAACGTAGCTATTTCCATTTTTATCAGTTACAATTGATGTGGGAGATGCTGTACATGGACCGTCAATATTTTGTGCCCAAATTGGGACTCCAGCTGAATCGTATTTTGCAATATAGATGTCAGAGATACCATTGCTATTCGTTAACATTATCGAGCCAAAAAATGAATTTGAACTATACCCAATAATTCCTGTTTGATAAACATTTCCTAACGAATCTACTCCAACACCTATACAGTAATCTGATTCAGCTCCCCCACCTTTTCTTGCCCAAATAAATCCTCCGTTTTTGTTGAATTTTGCAATAAAAATATCTGCACTACCCCCATTATTTAGAAATACAGATGAGCCAAAATCCATTGTTGAATAAAAAGATCCTCCTATTATTATATTGTCGTAGTTGTCAATAGTAATACCATAAGAATTAGCTTCTCCACTTACAGTTTTTGCCCATACAACATTCCCCAATGTATCATACTTCACAATAAAAATGGATGATAAATATGAAGGAAATAACTTAGTTAGTTTAAAGTTTCCAAAACGGATACTATCACCCGAAAATGATCCTGTAACATATAAATTGTTTTCTGAATCTTTCGCGATATTTTCAGCTCGTTCATTGTTGGTGTATCCAATGTTTTTAGCCCAATCCCAGTTAGGTATTTGTGCTGATAGTGATGTAAAAGTAAGAATGAAAATTATGGATGAAAATTTCATAAAAGAAGTTGGAATTTATAACAAATATAATTAAAGATTTAGACAACCTAATCGATTATTTAATTGCAATTAATTTTAATTGCTTAACCGTCCTATTTAATAAGAGGTGGTTAATATGCCCGTTGTGTATTTGTGAGTTTTTTTCTAAATCAACCACAGGTTAAAGCCTTATTAGAGTCACTATTTAGGAAAGAGATTTTTTTAAAAGAGGGGTTAATTTGGTTTGTCTTTGATGAAAGAATTAATCGAAAAATAGTACTAAATCTTTTTTAATTAACTTTGCACCTTACCTTTAAAAAAAGTATGTACGGAGTAAAAGATTACGTAAGCAGAGCAAAGAAATTTGTAAACAATAAATCGAATATTGGGCCACGCAAATTGGCTACCTTAATGATATATGCCACCGATTTGTGCGATTCGCGTTGCAAGCATTGCAATATTTGGGCAAAACGTCCGGTAAAATACCTTTCGTTCGAAAAAATAAAAGAAATTATGAAAAGCAAAGCGGTGTCGAAAGATACTGCTATCGGCTTAGAAGGTGGTGAGTTTATGTTGCATCCCGAAGCTATGCAAATAATGGAGTGGTTTTCAAAAAATCATCCCAATTTTGATTTGCTTTCGAACTGTTTAAAACCAGACAGCTTAATTGAAGCGGTTAAGAAATTTCCGCCAAAACGTTTGTATATTTCGTTAGATGGTGATAAAGAAGCGTATTTGCACATGCGTGGAAAAGATGGTTACGACAAAGTAATTGAAGTAATTCAAACCTTAAAAAATGTGGTACCTATTTCAACCATGTTTACTTTAAGCCCTTACAACAACTTTAACGATATGCGCCATGTTGCTGAGGTTTGTAAACGCGAAGGGGTAGATATGCGTGTGGGAGTGTATAACGACATGAACTTTTTTGATACCGACGATAAAGCACACGAAACGGATATTGCTAGTAAAACTGCCGAAAAACTAATACCCAACTACAACGATGGTAGCAACGAGGTAGTAGTGGATACCTTTAAACCGATTTCTACAGAGTTAAAAGACGAAAATTTTAAAGAAAAAATCCCTGCCATCATTAAAGAGTTTAAAGAAAACTACGACTTTTTGGTGTTGTACGACGAGTGGCGTAAAGGCGATTTAAAAATGAGTTGTAACTCAATTATCGATTCGTTATGTATTTTGCCTAATGGCGATGTGCCGTTGTGCCAAAACTTGGGCGTTAAAATTGGAAATATTTTTAATAATTCGCTTGACGAAATTATTAACAGCGACGAAACCAAAAAAACGCAAAAACATTACCAACACAATTGTAACGGTTGTTGGGTAAATTTTCATCGTAAATACGATGTGGTGTTGCACCGAATGTTTGAAAAATATTTTGGAAAAGCAATTACCGAAAAAATGTTTGGCCGTTACCAATGGGAAGCCGACCGAAAAAAAACGTATGCTCAATACATGAAAGAAACCGAGGCAGAGTTTGCTTAAACTCACTGATAATCAATAACAAATGGCGGAAATTCTCCGCCATTTTTTTGTTCTATAATTTTTTTAAATTTTTTATTTATGGTTTTTAACACATATAGATATTTATATATAACTTTGTATCAAAATATATACATAATTATATATGATAGAATTAAAAAAATTAGAAAATGCATCGGAAATGCTTAAAGCAATAGCCCATCCATTGCGAATAGCCATTGTAGATATGCTCTCTAACAACAAAACTTTAACGGTTACCGAAATACACGAAGCATTAAATATTGAGCAAGCGGTAGCATCGCATCATTTGAGCATATTAAAAAGCAAAGGGGTATTGATGAGCGTGAGAAATGGTAAAAACAGCAATTACAAACTGAAATATCCCCGATTGGCAAAAATCATTAGTTGTATTGATAAATGTCAAAACGATAAGTAAACTTGTGGAAATTTTAGGATACATATTAGCTATCTTCGTTGGGCTATCTAGTGGATTGATGGGCGCAGGAGGTTCAATTTTAGCACTGCCCATTTTGGTGTATTTGTTCGGTGTGGAAGCATCAGAAACTGCTCCAGCATATTCGTTATTTGTGGTAGGGTTAAGCAGTGTTATTGGTGCGTCGCTAAAATATAAACAAGGGTTGGTAAATTTTAAAATGGTGTTGTTTTTTGGTGCACCTACGGTAATTGGCATTTTTGTTACTCGCTTTTATATCGTTCCTAGTATTCCAGATGAAATTTTCACGGTGAATAATTTTGTAGTTACCAAACGAATTATAGTCATGGGCTTATTTGCTTTTTTAATGATGGTTGCATCTTATTTTATGATTCATAAAGACGTATCAGAAGAACATGTAAAGCTAAACCACATTTTCAATTTTGGAGGAGGACTTTTTACTGGATTTTTGTCAGGATTGGTTGGCGCAGGAGGAGGGTTTATTATGATACCAGTGCTTATAAAAATTGGAAAGTTAACTATAAAAACTGCCATAGGAACATCATTGGCTATTATTGCATTAAACTCGGTGGTAGGCTTTATCGCTAGCTCAAATCACGTATTTATTGATTGGAGTTTATTGTTGGTATTTTCAGGTTTGTCGATAGTAGGAATTGTTATGGGTAATTATTATTCAAAAAGAGTAAAATCCGAAATTTTAAAAAGGGGCTTTGGATGGTTTATCCTATTTACAGGGATTTTTATTCTAGTCAAAGAATTAATCATTAAAAATTAAAAACATGTACATCGAACAATTATATACAGGATGTTTAGCTGAAGCAGCATATTATATCGAATCGAAGGGCGAAGCAGCCATTATTGACCCATTGCGAGAAACATTTCCTTATACCGATTTGGCCGAAAAACGTGGAGCAAAAATCAAGTATATTTTTGAAACCCATTTTCATGCCGATTTTGTTTCTGGACATATTGATTTGGCAAAAAAAACTGGTGCATCAATAGTTTATGGGCCAACGGCTACTGCAGGATTTAAATTTCATGAAGGAAAAGACAATGAAACGTTTAATATTGGAGATATTAAAATAAAATTGTTGCACACGCCAGGTCATACGCCAGAATCGTCCACTTTTTTATTGATTGATAAATATGGTAACGATTATGCTATTTTTTCGGGCGATACCTTGTTTTTAGGTGATGTAGGAAGACCTGATTTAGCCATAAAATCGGATGTTACAGAAAAAGATTTAGCCGCGATGTTGTTTGATTCGTTACGCAACAAAATTATGCCTTTGGGCGACGCAGTAATTGTTTATCCAGGACATGGAGCAGGTTCTGCTTGTGGCAAAAACATGAGTAAAGAAACAGTAGGAACATTGGGTGAGCAAAAACAAACCAACTATGCGCTACGAGCTAACATGACCAAGGAAGAGTTTATTAAAGAATTGTTACACGGAATTGTGCCACCGCCACAGTATTTTCCAAAAAATGCGATGATGAACAAAAATGGGTACAAAAGCATTGACGATGTTATGGCTGTGGGGTTGAATCCGTTGAGTTTGGAGGCTTTTGAATCAAAAATGAACGATGCCATCATCATTGACACTAGAACACAATTGGTATTTAAAGATGGATTTATTCCATCGTCTATTTTTATTGGAATAAATGGTCAGTTTGCCGTTTGGGTTGGAGCTTTAATCACCAATTTAAATCAAAAGATTTTGTTGGTTACCGAACCAGGCAAAGAAGAAGAATCGGTATTACGCTTGGCACGGGTAGGATTCGATAATTGTATCGGGTATTTAAAAGGAGGTTTCGGTACATGGGCTAATGCAGGTAAAAAGGTGGATACCATAACTTCTATTTCGGCTTATGACCTTGAACTTATAGCCAAGCAGCAAGAAATACAACTTATTGACGTGCGTAAAACTTCAGAATTCTTATCTGAACGATTAGAACAAGCAGCATCTTTTCCACTTGATGATATAAATAATTGGATAAATAAATTAGATAAAAACGAGACTAAATATTTGCATTGTGCAGGTGGTTATCGTTCTATGATTGCAGTA
Organism: Vicingus sp.; assembly: GCA_036171675.1. Taxonomy (GTDB): domain Bacteria; phylum Bacteroidota; class Bacteroidia; order Flavobacteriales_E; family Vicingaceae; genus Vicingus. Next base: position 12,156 of record JAVHRO010000109.1, read on the forward strand.
TCAATATTAAAAAAACAAGGATATAACAACATTATCGATATCGCTGGAGGTGCCAACGCCATATTTAATAATACAACTTTAAAAAAGACAGCTTATATCTGTCCATCAACACTTTAATTAACAAACAAATCTAAAAACAATTAAACAATTAAAAAAATGAGTTACGAAAATGTAAATTTAAACGAAGCTACTATTGTAGACGTTAGAGAGCCTTACGAGTTTCAATCTGGCAGAGTAGAGGGTTCAATCAACATCCCACTCGGTCAAGTACCAGAAATGATTGAAGAATTTAAAAACATGAAAAAACCAATCGTTTTGTGTTGTGCTTCTGGCGGAAGAAGTAGCCAAGCAACCAATTTTTTAGCTCAAAATGGAGTTGAAGAAGTGTACAATGGAGGGGGCTGGAACATGGTAGCCATGAGAAAAATGTAATTAACTAGTTTAGAGGTAGAGTGGTTAGAAGTTTATAAGAATAAAATTTATTCATGATTAATGAATAGTCACCTACAACTCAAAACGCAACACTTTATAAAAATGAGTATACTTAGAAAAATATTTGGATTAGGTCCAAAAGTAGATGTACATGAATTGTTAAGAAATGGCGCCGTATTAATTGATGTGAGAACTCCAAGTGAATTTTCGGCTGGACACGCAAAAGGTGCTACCAACATTCCTTTAGATAAAATAAATGCTAACGTGAGTAAAATTAAACAGCTTAAAAAGCCCGTGGTACTTTGTTGTCAATCAGGCATGAGAAGTGGACAAGCGACCGCAATATTAAAAGGAGCAGGAGTACAAGACGTATACAATGGTGGAGGTTGGCATAATTTTGCATAAGATGGTTGTGAAAAAATGGGTGCTTGACCATAAAAAAAACTTCATAATTTCTTGTATTGGAGCAATTGTGGGCTACCTTTACTGGAAATTTGTAGGTTGTGAATCCGGTACTTGTGCCATCACATCGGTTTGGTACCGAACCGTAATCTATGGAGCCTTTATGGGCTGGCTTATAAGTGATATTTCATTTAAACAAACTAAAAAATAAAAACCATGAAAACTAAATTAATTTTAATGTATGCGTTACCATTAGCTTTATTATCAAGTTGTGGAAACGATGAGCCAAAGCAAGCTGAAGCTGAAAAAACAACACCAACTGGGCCAAGTGAATTGTTACAAAAAGCCCAATCCATGTTTGCAACTTTACCAACACAGGCTGAAAATCCAGAAAATGCAATTACTAGTGAGAAAGTTGCTTTGGGTAAAGCACTTTATTTCGATAAACGCTTGTCAAAAGATAATACCATTAGTTGCAACAGTTGTCACAATTTAAATACTTATGGAGTTGATAATTTGAGTTTTTCTCCAGGAAACGACGGAGGTTTTGGAGGCAGGAACTCTCCAACCACGTTAAATGCTGCGTTACATATTGCGCAATTTTGGGATGGAAGAGCCAAAGATGTTGAAGCACAAGCTGGAGGTCCCATATTAAACCCAGTTGAAATGGCTATGCCTACCGAGAAAGCTGTGGTAGATAGATTGTCTAAAATTCCCGAATATAAAGAGTTGTTTGCCAAAGCATTTCCTGAAGAAAAAGATGCAATTACCTATGTAAATCTAACTAAAGCAATTGGTGCTTTTGAACGTAAATTAATTACTCCATCAAAATTCGACGATTATTTGGCAGGTAATGAGGCCGTATTAACTGACGAAGAAAAAAGTGGTCTGGAAACATTTACAACAGTGGGTTGTATTGCTTGCCATGCTGGCAATGTATTAGGAGGTCAATTGTTTCAAAAATTTGGCTTATTTGGTAATTACTGGGACTTAACCAAAAGTAAAAAAGTGGATGAAGGTAAATTTGGCATTACTAAAAACGAAGCTGATAAATATGTGTTCAAATCACCTTCACTTCGAAATATCGAAAAAACGGCTCCTTATTTCCATGATGGAAGTGTTGGAAATTTAGCAGAAGCTGTAAAAATTATGGCTAAGGCTCAGTTAAATAAGGATTTATCTGAAAAAGAAACTACGGATATCGTAGCGTTTTTGAAAACATTAACGGGTGAAGTTCCAGCTGATTTAAAGCAATAAAAAATTCGATGTCAAAATTTACGGATATAATAAAAGGTAATACGCCTGTATTGGTTGATTTTTATGCTACCTGGTGTGGACCTTGTAAAACCATGGCTCCTATTTTGGAAGATGTGAAAGGGCAATTATTGGGAAGTGTTAAAGTATTAAAAATTGATGTCGATAAAAATCCGCAGGCCGCTGGGTATTACCAAGTGCGAAGCGTGCCAACATTAATATTATTTAAAAGTGGTAAACAACTCTGGCGTCAAGCTGGAGTTGTTCAATCAAAACAACTTATTCAACTTATTAATCAAAATACTCAAAAATGAAGAAACTAATTTTTATTTCAACACTCGTAACGTTCGTATTTTCTACGTCATGCGGGAATAGTCAACCTACTGCAACCTCTCCAGGAGCGGTAAAAACTGTGGAAGAAGTAGTGGTAACGGTAGATGCAAAATCATTTAAAGATTTATTGGCATCAGAACCAGGAACCGTATTAGATGTAAGAACGCCTGAAGAATGGGCTGAAGGCACCTTGAAAGATGCTGTTAAAATGAATTATCAAGACGATAATTTTGCCTCTCAAATAGAAAGTTTAGACAAAAATGCACCAGTTTTTGTTTATTGCAGGAGAGGAGGTAGAAGTGCAAGTGCTTCCGAAATCTTAAAAGAATCAGGCTTTAAAAAAGTGTACAATCTTGATGGTGGCATAACCTCTTGGCAAGATAACGGCTTTGAAGTAGTGAAGTAATGCTGCTATAACGCAATGTATGTAAACTAGAAAAAGTTTTTCTAAAAAAATATGATTCAAGAGACTCGACTAAACAATAAAGCCCGCATTTGCGGGCTTTATTGTTATTTTTCATCGTCATCAAAATCATCCTCTGCCACATCTTCAATGTCTTCATCATCGTCAAAATCTTCTACGTCGGCATCAATTTCATCAACATCCTCAGCATCATCTACCTTAAATTCGTCATCAACCACAACATCATCGGGTATTTCATCAGCAATTGCGGTAGTAAAGTCGTCATCTTCTTCATCTTCATCCTCATCATCAGTAGGTTTGTACTTGCTCTTCTTTTCAGTATCTAAAATAACTAGATAATTGATGTCCTCACCTTCCAACAAAAAACCTTCTTCAATATTACCTTGATAAGGAAAATTAAAAAATTTCACATCTTCCGTCTCTAATTTTTGCTTTACGACTTTTTTTAATTCTGTCGAAAGTTTGGAATATTTAGTAATTATTTTTTTCATTTAGACCGTTTTATTAACGTGGTCAAATATAAATTTTATATTAAAATAAAAAACATTTTTAAAAAAAAAAATACATATACAAAAATAGGACGTTAATCGGGGTTTTGAATTGGTTAATAGATCTATTTGGTCTATTTACGTATGTGCTTAAATCAAAAAATCACAACACAAATTATATTTTGTTGCAAAATTAGAATTGTTGCGATGCTAATCGTAATTTTATTATGTTTAATTTACAATGTAAACAAATTAAATAAATGGACTCAATTGAGAAATCCAACTAAAAATAAGTTCTACACGAAAAAGGGTATGCCTCCAGGTAATTTAGATTATCATGGACAGGTTTTTTCGCAAAATAGCGAAATAGAGTTAATAAGTTTTTCAAAAGATGTTATTAGTAAAGTAAGTGATAAAAAGGCAGAAAATTTATTACGACTTTTCGATCTAGAAAATACTCAATCATGGATAAATGTGGTTGGTCTACACAATGTAAATCATTTAAAGGCTATCGGTAAGCATTTTGATATTCACCCATTGGTGTTAGAAGACATCTTAAATATTGAGCATCGCCCAAAAACCGATTTGCATGCTAATTATTTATTTTTTGTGATTAAAATGTTTAGTGTGTCTGCCGATAAACAAGATTATAGCTATGAGCAAGTTAGTATGGTTTTGGGTAAAAATTATTTAATCACTTTTCAAGAAAAGGAAAGTGATGTTTTTGATGTATTGAAAGCTAGATTAAACGATCAAGATTCAAATCTAAGAACCAATCAAATTGATTATTTATTTTATAGATTGACCGATACCATTGTGGATGGTTATTATTATACTCTTGAACATATTGGTGATAAAATTGAATTGTTAGAAGAAAGTATTCAAAACAATCCAACTAAAGACGATTTCAAGTCGATTCAAAAATTGAAAAGAGAATTAATCTTCTTGAGAAAAACAGTTTATCCACTTCGTGAGTCGGTTGCAAAAATTACGAAAGAAAATAATGGATTAATTCAACTTGAAAATATTACTTATTTTAATGATGTTTACGATCATTGTATTCATATTATCGATAGTATCGAAACCTATCGTGATTTAACGTCAAGTTTATTGGATTTATATATGACCTCAATGAGTAATAAAATGAATGAGGTGATGAAAGTGTTGACGGTAATTTCTACAATTTTTATACCTATTACTTTTATAGCTGGGGTTTACGGAATGAATTTTCAAAACATGCCGGAGTTGACAACAAAATGGGGATATCCAGCTGCGTTAATTTTTATGGGGTTGTTAGTGTCGTCGATGCTCATTTACTTTAAGATTAAAAAGTGGTTTTAGTAACTAACAATAAAAGAATCGGTTAAATTATTTTGGTTTACTAGCTTTTCTTTTAGTTGTTTAGCTTCTTCGTAATTATTGTACTTGCCAATATAAATTTTTACCGCCCCATTAATTTCTTTTTTATAGGTATCAGAAAGTTTTATCTTGTAAGAGGCTAAAAAGTCTAAAAATCGATTTTCATTAAAATATTGTAATGACAAAATTTGTACGGAATAATATTTTTTGGCACTTTTTAATCCGCTGTTGGTAGCTGAGTTGTATCCTGTTGGCATACTCACTAAATCTTCACTTTCTTTTATTTTTTTAGTGTCATTAGTTTTGCTTGAAATTAGTTCTTGCAATTGGTTTCCCGCTAAAATATTGTTTGAAGCAGCATTTGATTTATTAGAATAATAGGTGGAAATACTATCCATTTCAGCGTTAGATACAAAATCATTTTCGGATAATATAATGTCTTTATCAATAACCACTATTTCACCATTTACATTAAACTCAACATGAGCAGTAATTGAAGCTTCACTTTCATCATTCGATTTTTTTGTCAATTGGTAATTAATTTCCAATGTGTTGAAACCATCAAAATCAGCATAAAATTTTAAAACTTGCCCTCTTGAGTCAATTAAAATGTTGGTATCGTTATATACTTTTATCGAATACTCATCAGGAATTGAAAGGGTTAGTCTCATTATACCAGGGTATTCTTGACTAATTATTTTAGTAGTAATATGATAGTTGTTGTCTTCAGTTTTTTTTATGGTATTGACAATTTCTATAGTTTTTGAGCACAATTCATCAGAAACAAATACGACTAAAACTAAAAACAACAGCTTTTTAAACATCAATAATATGGAATTAGAAAGAGTTTCCAATATTAGAAAAATAGAAGTAATTATACAAATGACTGGTGTTATTTTTCAATGACATCGATTGCAGGAAAAATAAATCTATTAATTAAAATAGTAAATTAGCCGAATGAAAAAAAAAGTCAGCTTTTTTTTTATTTTCAACTTTATTGGCATTATGCTTTTTGCACAATGTCCTGTTTCTGTTTCAATTACACCAAGTCCTTCTGGCGAAACTTGCAAAAACACTCCAATTAGTTTTACTGCAAATCCGACCAATGGCGGAACTAATCCAATTTATTATTGGATGATAAATGGTGATACGGTGAGCAATGCGCCGTCAATTTCATCTACAGTTAATGGCGCTCACGTTGAGTTAATCATGTTTTCAAATAGTGGTTGTGCACTAGATTCTACTTATTCGAGCTATTACGTAAACAGTACCACTATTCATGCAAATTATAACGTAATAAATGAGGAGTGCAATCAACCCGTTGCTGATGTTCAAATTACCGATGTTGTTGGTGGTGCTGCCCCATATACGTATTATATTTTAACTTCGGAGGCACAAATACAAGGAACGGATTATTTTAAAGATATTGCTACAACTTCTTATCCATTAGTAATTACCGATGCAAAAGGATGCGTAGATACTTCTTGGATAGATGTAGTTCCAATTGTATGTCCCCCAATTATTCCTATAGAAATTTTTACACCTAACCATGATGGATACAACGACGTTTTTACAATTATTAATATAGAGTTTTATCCAAAAAATAAGGTCTATATTTTTGACCGATGGGGACAACGTGTTTACTACAAAGATGGGTATACCAATGTAGACGGCTGGGATGCGAAATATTTAGCAACTGATATGCCTGTTTCAAGCTATTTTTATATAGTAGAACTTGAATTTAATAAGCAAGACACACAAGTTTTTAAAGGCCCCGTATCAATATTGAGATAATGAAAAAACTAATTGTTGTCATATTTGTTTTGTCGGTTGGTATCACTTTTGCGCAACAAACCGCTCATTATACTCAATATGCTTTTAATAATTTAGGGTATAATCCCGCTTTTATTGGGACTACAAAATGTTTAGAATTTAAGGCTGGATCTCGCTTACAGTGGGTTGGATTTAGAGGCGCCCCACGAACTTCTTTCGCCAGTTTACAATACGCTTTTAATGCAAAAAATTTTCAACAACATGGTAAACACGCAATTGGTTTATATGTAGAGCAAGACGAAATTCACATCACTACTAGAACTTATATAAAATTGGGATATGCTTATCATAAAAAACTTTCGAGCAATTATACTGGTGCTGTTGGTGTGTTTGCTGGAATACAGCAATATGCGATTAACGCAGCTTTTAGCCCTAACGACCCTGATCCAGTTTTAGCAAGTGCTTCCATATCAGAATTAAAATATCCCGATATTATGCCTGGCGTATTGTTGTATAGCAAGAAACAATATTATAGCTTTTCAATTAATCAACTTTACTTTAAGCGTCTTAACAATAAAAGCACTCAAATAAATCAGTATTATTTTGGATGGGGACATAAGTCGCCAGTGGGTAGTTGGATGTTGTTCAAATCGTTTTTGTTAAGAACTGATATTATGGGACCACCTTCAATAGATCTTAACTTAACTTGGGATTATCAAAACAACATTGGATTGGGTTTCGGTTATAGGGTAGGTGAGGCAATAAATGCTCAATTGAAATTAAGAATAATGAAATCGGTTACCATTGGTTATTCGTATGATTTTCCGTTGAATAAAATTTATGGAAACTATACTCACGAGTTTATGATTAGCTTTAGTAAATGTGGCGGTGGAGGTATTGGTGAAGGTGAAAGTGGCAAACAACACACTTGTCCAGCATATAATTAAAGTGCTTTTACAAGTTTTTTCACTTGATCGTATGAAATATTTACCGTAATATTTTCACCTTGTATTTTTTCGATAATCGTTGTTTTTCCCATTTTTCGAATGGATCTAATAGTATCTTCATCAAGAAATAAATCGCCAAGTTTTATCCAAGTTTTTATATTGTTTTTTGCCATAGTAAGGTAAATTATTTGCGTTTATTTTTTTTGTGATGAGGTTCAAATTTAGGCTTTGAATTTAAGTTAGCAATGCTTTTGTCAGAATAAAATGGGATTAATTTTTTAAGCAAATCGTTTTTTCCCACCTTTAATAAAGCATTTATTATCCACTGCTGATTTTCTTTTTTGTACCAGAAAAAGAATTTATGTTGATTGGCTTTCTCTTCAGTTGATTTTGGGGTGTAAACGGGTTTAAGAGTATATGGATGATAACCTGAATAGTAAATTTCGGTAGCCAATGTCATTGGGGTAGGAGTAAAATCCTGAACTTGTTCTAATTGAAATCCCATGTCTTTTGTTTCTGCTGCTAAATTGGCCATGTCCTCTAATTCACATGCAGGGTGGCTAGAAATAAAGTAAGGAATAAGTTTTTGGTTGAGTTGATGTTTTTTATTTATTCGGTCAAAGTTATTTTTAAATAAATAAAAATTTTTAAAAGAGGGCTTTCTCATCAATTTAAGTACAGCATCTGAAGTGTGTTCTGGCGCTACTTTTAATCGACCAGAAACGTGTTTGGTAATTAACTGTTCAGTATATTCTTCAAGATCTTTTTTGTCGGCAGTTTTATTAAATTCAGGGACTAATAAATCATATCGTATTCCACTACCAATAAACGCTTTTTTTACTTGAGGATGAGCATCGGCAGCTTTATAAATTTCAGTTAATGGTTTATGAGAAGTGTCTAAATTGTGACATATTACTGGGTTAATGCACGACGGACTAACACATTTATCGCATATTTCTTGCACTTTGCCTTTCATTTTATACATGTTTGCTGAGGGACCACCTAAATCGCTTATATATCCTTTAAAATCTGGCATTTGGGTTACTTGATTAACCTCTTTTAATATCGATTCTTTAGACCTACTGGCAATAAACTTCCCTTGATGTGCCGAAATGGTACAAAAACTGCATCCACCAAAACAACCACGATGCATATTTATAGAAAACTTAATCATTTCAAAAGCAGGTATTACCCCTCTTTTTTCATATTTAGGATGGGGAAGACGTGTGTATGGAAGGTCAAATGAGGCATCAATTTCTTCTTCAGTCATGGTTGTAAAGGGAGGGTTAATAACCAATGTTTGATTCCCAATTTTTTGTAGCAGCCGGTTTGCGTAAAGTTTATTAGACTCTTGTTCAATATGCTTAAAATTGGAAGCATATAGTTTTTTGTCATTTAAGCATGTTTCATGTGAAACCAATTCCTTATTGGCCCAATTTTTATTTTTTGGAATAGTATCCTCAGCGTTTAACAAAAAAGCAGTTTGCTTAATGGTATTTAAAGATTTAAATGGAACGCCTTTTTTAAGTAATACAATAATTTCGCGCAAAGCTTGTTCACCCATTCCGTAAACAAGTAAATCTGCTTTAGAATCAAATAAAATGGAAGGCTTAAGTTGATTACTCCAATAATCGTAATGAGTTACTCTCCTTAAAGAGGCTTCTATTCCGCCAATAACAATGGGAACATCAGGATAAATCTTTTTTAATATATTGGAGTAAACGGTAGTAGCATAATCAGGTCTAAATCCTATTTTTCCGCTAGGGGTATAGGCATCATCAGAACGTAAACGTTTGTTAGCGGTATAATGATTTATCATCGGATCCATGCAGCCTCCTGTAACGCCAAAAAATAAATTCGGTTTTCCTAATTTTTTAAAGTCACGTAAGTCGTCTTTAACATTGGGTTGAGGAATTATAGCAATTTTTAACCCCATGCTTTCAACTATTCTACCAATAACAGCTGCACCAAATGCAGGATGGTCAACATAAGCATCGCCACTAATTAGTATGACGTCTAAGTTGTCCCATCCGCGTAATTCAACTTCTTTTTTTGTTGTTGGTAACCAATCGGTTAGCACATGTTTTTTTTGCATGTGGCAAAGTTAAGTATTGGTTTTTACCTTTCGGCTAAATCGTTTACCATATTTTGAATGGTAATTGCGAAATTTTCAATATCGTCGATTTCAATTTTTTCGTCGGTTATTTGAGCCATAATAAAGACATCGTTAATATTGCCACCAATAAATTTTTGTCGTGCTTTTAGAACATCTTCGAATTTCTCAAATCTTCCTAATGAATAAATATCGTTATCAGAACTTATTTCTATGATTTGTTCATTGCCGATTTGTTCTAACAATTTATCAACTGTTTCTGTAGAGTTAACTGGAATAGCTAAAGCGTAATAATGTTTTAGACCAGATTTTTGTATATCGAGCAAATAATTTACTTCACGTGTCGATATTTTTTTTGAACCATTTCTTTCTTCAATGGCTTGGTTGCTTAACATTTCGGTTTTGTAATTTATAGAAATGGCCTCAGCAACCGAAATCTCTATTTGGTCTTTATAGGCTATAATTTCAACTCGAGAACAACCTTCTTTTTCTAGTACTATTTTTAGTGAATCAACTGATGAAAATGTGGTGTAATTTCCAAATATATATATTGATGTTTTGTCGTTAATTATATTGGTTAAATAGGGGTAGCTCTGAATTACATTTTGTGATTTTTGCAAGTCGTTGCTATTAAGTGATAATTGATAAACAATGCCTTTTGGCAAGTTTGGATTAATAGCATTTAATGTGATTGTTAACACAATTAATAATGCAGTGGTCAGGCACTTAGGTAGCGTTTTCATGGCTTTAAGTTTTAGTTGTTAAACAATTTTTCATTTTACTTTGATTATAGGAATAAACTCAAAAAATAACATTAATATTTTAGCGCTCTTAAGTAATTGTACTTAATTTTTAAAGTTAGGTTTCGTTTATTCGTAAGTAATGCATAAATTTAGTTAATAATATTTAATACTTAATAAGTGTCAATATATAATTTTAAAAAACGCAAGATAATCAGAATAAAAAATAAAATAAAGTTAGGTGTTTATTGAAAGGAATTATAATCTCTTTTTATAAAATGATTAAAAACATAGGTTCATTTTCCTAAAATTGGTACTTTCAACCAAATATTTGACACCATTTTTGAGGGTTAAATATTGATTAAAAATGGATGAAAAATTTAAATTAGTTGATTTCAGTCAAGAAAAAATTCGGGTACTTCATTATACTTGGACTGCTTTTTTCTTGACATTTTTTGTGTGGTTTAACATGATTCCAGTTAAAAACTTGATGGTTGAATCATTTGATTTTTTAAATGATGCAAATTTTAAATCTTTATTAATATGTAATGTAGCCCTTGCTATTCCAGCTCGAGTTGTTATTGGGTCGTTAGTTGATAAGTATGGTCCGAGAATTATTTTTTCAGGCTTAATGATTTTTTCAACTATCCCAGGATTGATGTTTGCATTTAGTGATTCGTTTGTTCAATTAGTGATTTCTCGACTATTATTAGGGACTATTGGGGCTGGTTTTATCATTGGTATTAAAATGATTGGAAACTGGTTCCCTTATAACATGATTGGAAGAGCAGAAGGTTTTTATGCAGGATGGGGAAATTTTGGCTCAGCAGCAGCTTCAGGAATTCTACCAATTATAGCTATAAGTTGGATAGGAGGAGAAATTGGTTGGAGATACACCTTAGCGCTAAGTAGTATTGTTTGTGGAGTATATGGTGTTATTTATTTCTTTTTAGTTCGGGATTATCCTTCTGGAAATCAATTTGATAATTCTGCTAAACACATTCGTATAATGTCGGTTTCGTCTTACAATGATTTATGGCTTTATATTATCTGGACAGCTCCTATGAATTTGGCTTTGGCACTATTAGCACAAAATCTACAACAGCAAAAAATCGACAACCATAATTTGTTTTCTGAAAATTGGTTACATGTAATTTTTGCCATATTGTTTATTCATTATTTGTATAAAGTCGGTTGTATACTTAAAATTAATTTGCCCAAGTTAACTAAAAAGATACCTTTATTAGAGGATAATTATTTTGGCAGTGTTACTGCGTTAAATACAACCTATTTTACAAATTTTGGTGCCGAATTGGCGGTTGTTTCAATATTACCTACTTTTTTTTATGAAGTTTTTGAGCCACTAAAAAATGCTAACGGAGATAGAATTGTAACGCTAACTGTTGCCGGATTAATTGCAGGAACGTTTGCATTAATAAATTTATTTGCTCGACCACTTGGTGGATATCTATCTGATAAAATGGGTAACCGTAAGAAAACCATGATAATTTATATGTTAGGTATTTCATTAGGGTTTACTGCAATGGGTTTTATTGGTAAATACGCAGGAATTTTAGATTCGTCTGGATTAGAAATAATTGAACCAACTTTTTTAGGGAGATGGTGGTTATGGGTATCAATTATTATTACCATGGTTTGTTCCGTTTTTGTACAAGGCGCAGAAGGAGCAACTTTTGCTGTTATTCCAACAATAAATAAAGCGTTAACTGGCCGAATTGCAGGAATGGCTGGTGCTTACGGCAACATTGGTGCGGTTACTTATTTATATATTTTTAGCATAGTAAATCAAAAAACGTTTTTCTTTATTTTGGCGTTTGGGGCATTAATTAGTGCCATCTATTGTTCCTTTTGGTTGCAAGAGTCTAAAAACACTTTTGGTGAACTAGAAAAAAATAAATAGAACCCGTTGTGCATTTGTAAGAAAATTTGTCAATTCGATCCGTCATTTGACGGAGATTGAAATGAGTGAAATTTGTATCGAGACCACGAAGTAGCATCAATACAAAAGTTTAAAATAGACAACTGATTGATAATACAAATTTTTAATAAAAAAGGTGTGTTCTCGATACTTTTTCTTTCAGAAAAAACTCGAACTGACACCTTTTTTATTAAAAATTCTTCTAAATGCACAATGGGTAAATAGAATTTGTTTCTAACAAAATGTTAGAAAACTCAATAAACACCAATAATACTTCATTAAAATGATTAATTTGCCTAAATTTGATTACACAATTGTCTAAGATAACTTTTATGAAATCGGATATTAATTTCAACTATCGATTACTTTTATTATCCTTAATGTTGGTATTTTTCGCCTCATGTAAAAAGGGAGAAGTAATTGCTGATCCTGAACCCGAGAAACCAAAACCTGAAGTACCCATATTTGGTGAATACAACCCTACATATTTGGAACCACAAACCTTGACAGGAATAATACCCATGCACAATCCCGACTTTAATAAAATGACTACAGAAGGAGTTGTTTTGGGAAGAAAATTGTATTATGATCAAATTTTGAGTACTAATAACAAATCCTGTTCAAGTTGCCATAATTCTCAATATTCATATTCTGTTCCATTTATTGGACCAACAGGTAACAGCATTTTACCTCATATTAATTTAGGTTGGAGCAATGCGTATGGCTGGAATGGTAGTGAAGGAGATAATTTGGATTATCTTGCTCTTGCAGATTTAGCTGAAGGCAATTCATTTTTAGTGGCAAATTCTGACAGTATAAATAAAAGATTATTAAGAAGTACGGAGTACCAACAATTATTTTGGAAAGCATTTGGTGTTTATATCACTCAGCAATCGGATAGTTTAAGGAATAATTATATTAGTTACGCGTTAGCTCAATTTATGCGAACGATGGTCTCTAATAATTCAAAATTTGATAAATTTTTAAGAGGAGAAATGGCGTTAACTCCATCTGAATTAAATGGATACAACGTGTTTATGGCTGAAAATAAGGCTGATTGTTTTCATTGCCATGGTAATGCGTCGAATCCTTTATGGACCGATTTACAATTTCATAATAATGCGCTAAATGCTACTTTTTTGGGTAATGATCAAGGTCGGTATTTAATTACAGGTAATATTTTTGACATGGGTAAATTTAAAACGCCTACACTTCGTAATATTGCACTAACTGCACCATATATGCACGATAATAGGTTTGCTACTTTGCAAGAAGTGGTAAATTTTTACAGCCAAGGGTTGCAACACTCTGCTTATGTTGATCCACTTATGCAAAAAATAAATCAGGGAGGTGCTCAATTAACCCCTTCTGATAAAGCAGATTTGATTGCTTTTTTGAATACACTTACTGATAGTACCTATATTAATAACCCTAATTTTCAAGCTCCCTAAAAAAGTAGGTTAGTATCGATAAAATTACCTATATCTTCTAAGCATTATTCAATGAATTCAAGTACTAAAAATATTGTTGACCAATTTGGTAGAATTCATACAAGTCTTAGAATTTCGCTAACCGAACGTTGTAACTTACGATGTTTTTATTGCATGCCAGAGGATGGAATTGAACTTTCAGAAAAGGCCATGTTAATGACTCATGAAGAGGTTATTTTAATTGCTAAACAATTTGTTGATTTAGGGGTTAATAAAATTAGGTTAACAGGAGGTGAGCCACTTATAAAAAAAAATATAGAAAAAATTATTCGTGAGTTAGCTGCACTTCCTATAACTTTAGGGATAACTACCAACGGAATTTTGTTAGATAAATTTTTTGATTTATTTAAAGAACTTAATGTAATGGATATTAACATAAGTTTAGATACGCTTCAAAAAGAAAAATTTAATAAGATTACCCGTCGCGATTATTTTGAAGTTGTTTATAATAATATCGATAAATATATTGATGCAGGATTTCATATAAAGGTAAATTGTGTGCTAATTAAACATATAAATGACGATGAAATAATTGATTTTATTGAATTTACTAGACACAAAAATGTTTCGGTTCGGTTTATTGAGTTTATGCCTTTTGATGGCAATCAGTGGGATTGTAGTAAGGTGATAACTTTAGAAAGTATACTAGAAACTTTACAAAACCATTATAGTTCCGAACATGTGTTAAAAATTGGCGATAAAAAAAATGACACTTCAAAAAATTATCAAATAGCTGGCTTTAGAGGAACTTTCGGAATAATCAGTACTGTTTCAAATCCATTTTGCGATAGTTGTAATAGAATAAGGTTAACCGCAAACGGGTGTATAAAAAATTGTTTGTTTTCTTCTACCGAAACAAATCTGTTATCTGCGTTAAGAAATGGTCAAGACATTAAGCCAATTTTGTTGGAAGGTATTTATAATAAGAATAAAACCCGTGGGGGGATGACCTCCGACGAAGATTTTTTTGACATTAACAATAATTCAAAAAACAGAGCCATGACCACTATTGGTGGTTAATATTCTAGTTAAACCTTGCTACATTTTGGAAAAGATTAACGCCTTTTTTTCCAACAATCACTAAATATTTATATTAACATTTATCAATCATCTAGTTATTTATAAATAACTTAGTCCAATAATATTTTTTAATATGGATTCCTTTTTAAAGCAATATTGTTCGCCAGAATGGCAAGAATTTGTTGAGTTTCATAAAATTGTGTTGGAATTTGGACCAGATAGCCTTATTTTTAAAGAAGGCGATACTGTTCCTGGTCTCTATATTGTGAATACGGGTAAAGTAAAAGTTTATACCAAAGAACCAGATGGTAGAGAAAATATAATTCGTTTAGCGGCTGATGGTGAGGTTGTTGGTCATAGAGGTTTTGGAGGGGATTGGACCTACCCTGTGTCTGCTCGAACATATGAAAAAACCGTGGTAACTCTAATTCCGTTAAATGTTTTTAACGTGGTTGCAAGAGCTAATGCTGAATTCAGCTATAACTTAATGATGTTCTTCGCTGAAGAGTTAAGAGTTTCTGAACAGAAGTTAATTTTGGTGCCAGTAAAAAATAGAATGGCTAAGGCTATTTTAATGAATTACAATGTGTTTGGTGCAGATCCTAACGATTTGTCTAGAATAAGTTTTACGATTCCACGAAAAGATTATGCCAACAAGGTTAGTACAACTTACGAGACGGTTATTAGAGTATTAAGTGACTTGAATAAAGAAAAAATTATTGAAATTGATGGAAAATCTATTCGAATTTTAAATTTCGATGAGTTGCATAAGTTGTCAAAGGCTTATTAATAACATTAAATCTGGCAATTATTTGTAATTTATAATTCAGATTTATAAAAAAAAAGACCAACAATATTGTTGGCCTTTTTTTATCTATTTATGAATAAAATTAGGTTCCAATAACTCCACCAGCCATAACTTGTTGAGTTGGATTTGTAATTATAACCGGTATTTCAGCATCGTTAGCAATTACTTCTTGCTCATCGCTTCCAAAGAAATCAGGCAATAAAGCACCTTCTTGTGTATTAACAACAGCAATTAAATCGGCATCAATTTTTGAGGCAAACTTGATTAACTGTTTTTTAAAGCTACCTTTTTCTTCAGCTTGATTTATAGTAAATGCAATTTGACGTTCCATGAAATAATTTTTTGCAAACGATAATTCACGGTCTAATTTTTTCTTCATAAACTCGTCGGTTTGAATATCGTAAAATAGGTGGATTTTACTACCAAATTTTGCTGCAATATTTCCTGCAACAGCAAGTTTTTGTTTTGTTACTCCAGAAGAATCAACAGGAACAACAATATCATCATAAGTTTCTGTTTTTTTCGGGTCTTTGTTTTGAACAATTACAAATGGCACTTTAGAGTATGAAATTACTCGTAAAGCATAACTTCCCATTATCTTTTGCATTCCTTTTGCACCATGAGTTCCCATTACTATGTATCCAGCTCCAATCTCACTTGCAACATCACCAATATCTTCAAAAATATTACCAATTCTTACAATTACGCTGAACTTAACACCAGATCGTTTTTTTGCAGTGTCTGCAATTTTTGTCAATTTTTCTTTTGCAGCGTCAATTTCTTTTTGTTTGGAAACCACATGAAGTATGTAAACTTCTCCTTTAAAAGAATGAGCAATTTTAGATGCATGATGTAAAGCACAGTCGGCTACAGAGCTGAAATCATGTGGAACTAAAACCTTAAATAGTTGTTTAGTCATAATTGTTTTATTAATGGATTAACTATATGATTGATTTAAAGAACAATAAATATTAACTATTTTTTACAAAGATATTAAACAGATTAATTCTAAACTCAAAATCAAGTTAAATTTCTTTTAATTTAAACATATCCATAAAACTTGTTGTGAAGTTACCTTGCTTAAATGTTTCATTTTGCATTAATTGTTGATGAAACGGAATAGTTGTTTTAACTCCTTCAATAATATATTCTCCTAATGCTCGTTCCATTTTCTTTATGGCTTCTTCTCTAGTTTGAGCTACAGTAATAAGTTTTGCTATCATCGAGTCGTAATAAGGAGGTATTACATAACTAGCATAAACATGGGTATCAATTCGAACACCATGGCCACCAGGACAATGATAGGTGTCTATTTTTCCAGGACAGGGTCTAAAATCATTAAAGGGGTCTTCAGCATTAATTCGGCATTGAATAGCGTGCATAGTTGGCTCGTAATTTCTTCCGCTAATTTTATCACCAGCAGCTAATTTTATTTGTTCTTTTATCAAGTCGTAATTAATAACTTCTTCGGTAATGGTGTGTTCTACTTGAATTCGTGTATTCATTTCCATAAAATAGAAATCACGATTTTTATCAACTAAAAATTCAACAGTTCCAACCCCTTCATATTTAACTGCCTTAGCAGCCTTTATAGCTGCTGCACCCATTTTTTTTCTAAGTTCTGGAGTCATGAATGGGGAGGGTGTTTCTTCAATCAATTTTTGATGTCTTCGTTGAATTGAACAGTCTCTCTCAGATAAATGGCAAGCATTGGTACCATCTCCAGCGATTTGAATTTCAATATGATGTGGTTCTTCGATATATTTTTCCATGTACATACCGTCATTTCCAAACGATGCTGCAGCTTCTTGTCTTGCTGATTCCCATGCTGCTTGCATTTCTTCTTCTTTCCAGATAATTCGCATTCCTTTTCCACCGCCACCGGCAGTAGCTTTCATCATTACAGGGTATTTTATCTTTTTTGCAACAGCTTTTGCATCATTTAAATCTTTTAATAAGCCTGGAGATCCTGGAACTACAGGTACTCCTGCTTTTATCATGGTTGTTTTTGCAGAGGATTTGTCACCCATTCCATCAATCATTTCAGGAGATGCCCCAATGAATTTGATGTTATTTTCTTGACATATTTTTGAAAATTTGGAGTTTTCAGATAAAAATCCATAACCTGGATGTATAGCGTCGGCATTGGTAATTTCGGCTGCTGCAATTATTCTAGGTATATTTAGGTAAGATTCGGAACTTTTTGGAGGGCCAATGCATACGGCTTCATCGGCAAATCTGACATGTAAACTATCTTTGTCGGCAGTTGAGTATACAGCAACAGTACTAATACCCATTTCTTTACAAGTTCTAATAACTCGAAGAGCTATTTCACCCCTATTTGCAATTAATATTTTCTTGAACATAATATCAATTTATTAAATTAACTAGGGTCAACTAAAAATAATGGTTGGTCATATTCAACTGGAGAGCCGTCATCCACTAGCATTTTAACAATTTTACCAGTTACCTCGGCTTCTATTTCATTAAATAATTTCATAGCTTCAATTATACAAACTACCGTTTTTGAAGTTACTTCATCACCTATATTTACAAAATTGGGTTTATCAGGAGTAGGTTTTCTATAAAAGGTTCCAATCATGGGCGATTTAATGGTTACATAATTGGTGTTATCTGCTTGTTTTTGTGCTTGTTGAATAGGTTCGGTAGTAACAACAATAGGGGTTGAAATTTGTTGTGTTTGTTGTGTAACCGGTACTGTTTGATATATAGGTTGAGCTTCTGCTTTACCTTTTAATGAGGCCGTAGTTTTTATAATGATTTTGAAGTCTTTGTCTTGAATTTCTACCTCGCTTATGCCTGATTTAGCAACAAACTTTATTAATTCTTGAATTTCAGTAGTTTTCATGTTATACTATTTATGTATTGTTAAAATCTAATATGTATTTTATGCAAAAATAATTATTATTTAGCTACGGTGTCATAAGCCCATTTTAACCATATTGAACCCCATGTGAAACCACCTCCAAAAGCAGACAAAATGATATTATCACCTTTTTTTAATTTATTTTCCCATTCCCATAAGCATAAAGGAATAGAGCCAGATGTGGTGTTGCCATATTTTTGTATATTGAGCATTACTTTTTCATCACTTAAGCCCATTCTTCTAGCAGTAGCATCGATAATTCTTTTGTTGGCTTGATGTGGAACTAGCCAAGCTATATCATCTGCTTTAAGATGATTTCTTTCCATGATTTCTGCGGAGACATTGGCCATGTTGGTTACTGCAAATTTAAATACGGCTTGTCCTTCCTGATATATGTGGTGTTCATTGTTGGTAACCGTTTGTATGGTAGGAGGATATGCGGAACCTCCAGCCTTTTGGTGCAAGTGTTCGAATCCCGATCCGTCACTTTTTAAAATAGAATCTTGTATTCCTAAACCATCTGTGGTAGGTTCAAGAAGCACAGCCCCACAACCATCACCAAAAAT
Organism: Vicingus sp.; assembly: GCA_036171675.1. Taxonomy (GTDB): domain Bacteria; phylum Bacteroidota; class Bacteroidia; order Flavobacteriales_E; family Vicingaceae; genus Vicingus. Next base: position 31,131 of record JAVHRO010000109.1, read on the forward strand.
GATACATGTTGCACGATCGGTATAATCCACTAAAGCTGACATTTTATCTACACCAACTACAACAACTTTTTTGTGTGTACCTGATTCAACATATTTAGAACCAGTTATAAGCCCAAAAATAAATCCAGAACAAGCAGCATTTATGTCGAAGCCAAATGCGTTGGTTGCTCCAATTTTATTGGTAATAATATTTGCTGTTGCCGGAAAAATATGATCAGCGGTAACTGTGCAGCAAATTAACAAGTCTATTTCTTTAGGGTCAATGCCTCTTTTTTTGCAAAGGGCTAAAACTGCTGGGGCTGCCATGTCTGAAGCACCCTTGCCTTCGCCTTTTAAAATTCTTCTTTCTTGAACGCCTGTTCTTGATATAATCCACTCATCGGTGGTATCAACCATTGTTTCCAACTCTTTGTTGGTTAAAATATATTCAGGGACATAACCTTGAACGGCAGTAATTGCAGCTGTAATTTTACTCATATTCTTTTTTTTTATAGAAATGAACGACGAAGGTAAAAAATATATCTTATCTAAGGAAATGAAAAGGGTAAAAAACAAAAAAACTTACTGTAATTTATTACAGCAAGTTTATTAATTCTTTAAAAATAGACTTTTTATAAAGCAACTTGTTTTTCAACAGCTAGTTTTCCTCTGTAAAAACCACATTCGCCACAAACTCTATGGTATAATGTTGGGGCTCCACAGTTAGAGCATGTTGAAGTTGTAGGTGCTACCGCTTTGTAATGAGTTCTACCTTTGTCTCTTCTAGTTTTTGATGTTTTTCGCTTAGGATGTGCCATTTTATTTTAGTTTTCTAATTGTTGTTAAAGTTTTCTAATGCTGACCAACGTGGGTCAATATGTGTTGTGTTGTTTATTTTTAATTCATTTAGTTTATCGATGGTTTCTTTATCACATTTCCCTTCTTTATGGGTTCTACGTTGTGGTATATGAAGTTCAATAAATTCATAAATATAATGTGCTACATTAATTTTATTTTCATGTTCAGGAAGAATCAAAATATCATCTGTTTCATCGTAAATATCGTTTCCAAATTTTACAATTAATTTTTCTTCACCTTTTATTCGTAGTTGAACATCTTCTAAACATCTGTCGCATGGAACAACTATTTCTCCCGTAAATGTAAAATTAAGTATCATCATTGTAGATTGTTTTTCGAGCTCAACTTTTACAGCAAATGCAGCATCAGTAAAGTCGTCGCAATCTAATTTCTCAAAGAACTTGTTGTTAACATTGAACTCAAATTCATGAGTTCCTTGTTTTAAACTAACAAACTGTATTGTATAGTCTTTCAAAGCTTTCAATTTTTTTTCTTTCTAAGAAAGTTGGCAAAGGTAATAAAATAAATTAGACAACAAAAAACTAAGTTAAAACTATTTTTATTTTATTGAGATGTTCAATAAATATGGGTGTTTTGGTAATAAATCTTAGTTTATTAATTGTTGCTTTTAAAAAGTAAGTGGTTTTTTTGTGATTTTTATTCTATGTAACTAAGTTTCATCATATTTGAGTGTCCTTTTTCTGTTATAGGCATACTTGCTACATTAATTACAAGATCCTTGGTGTTTAAATAACCTTCTTTTTTTAAGATGTATTTTATGTCTGCAATGGTATGGTCGGTGCTTACAAACTTATCGTAATAAAATGTTTTAACTCCCCACACGAGGCTCAGCATATTAATGATATTTTGATTTCCAGTAAAAACAAAAATACCCGCTTTAGGTCTAAAACTAGAAATTTTAAATGCAGTGTATCCAGAGAATGTCATGGTAACAATTGCATTAGCATTAACTCGTTGAGCTAATCTGCATGCGTTAAAACAGATGGAATCGGTAATGTATCGGTCAATATGATTTTCTTCAGGTGGATATTCATAATTGTAAACGCTGTCGTGTTGTTCTACGTCTAAAATTATTTTAGACATACTTTTTACTACTTCAACTGGATATTTTCCCACTGAGGTTTCTGCACTCAGCATAACTGCATCAGCCCCATCAAGCACCGCGTTGGCCACATCGTTAACTTCAGCTCTTGTTGGAGTAATGTTTTCAATCATGCTCTCCATCATTTGAGTGGCAATTATTACTGGTTTTCCAGCTCTCATGCTTTTTTTAACGAGCATTTTTTGAATAAGTGGAACCTCCTGAAAAGGAATTTCTACACCAAGGTCTCCTCTGGCAACCATCAAAGCATCAGTTATTTTTAAAATATCGTCAATTTCTTTAATAGCTTCTGGTTTTTCAATTTTAGCTACAATTTTAGCCGTGCTTTTTGCTTTTGCAATGAGGTGTTTAAGTTCAATTATGTCGCGTGCAGTTCTAACAAAGGAAAGGCCAATCCAAGAAATATTCATGTTGAGAGCAAAGTCTAAATCTTCGATGTCTTTAGGGGTTAAACATGGTAAAGAAATTTTTGTGTTAGGCAGATTTACTCCCTTATTTGATGATAATTTTCCCCCATGCACTACTTCAGCTATAACTTCATCTTTTTTGTTGGTTGATTTTATAACTAAATTGAGTTTACCATCATCCAGTAAAATGGTTTCGCCTGGGATAACATCTTTTGGAAAATTTTGATAGCTGATATATACTTTTTGTTTTGTCCCAATACATTTATTTGAAGTGAAAATAATATCTTCTCCATTAACCAACATAATTCCATTATTCTCAATTTCGCCTACTCTAATTTTAGGTCCTTGTAGGTCTGCTAATATGGCAATATGTGTGCCTCGCTCTTTGCTAATTTCGCGAATTAAGTTGATTGTTTTTTCATGATCATCGTACGAACCATGAGAAAAATTGACTCTGCAAACATTTACGCCTGCATCAATTATTCGTTCTAGCATTTCTTTTGATGATGTTGCTGGGCCTAGCGTTGCAACAATTTTTGTTTTTCTGATATTCATTAAAATAGAAAATTTTGTTTTGATTTTAAGGTAGAAACTTCAATAAAATAGGCTGTTAATATCAATTGAGAAGAACATATTTTTTCGACCATTCCACCAATAAGTTTTGTGTTGATAGCTCCTTTAAGCATTAAAAAGAAATCGATTGTTTTATATTCGGGAATTAGAAATCCTTGGTCACTTCTGTTTGAAATGAGAAAATAGGATAAATAATTTTCTTCATTGTGGTATTCAAAAATTGAGAATTTACCCATTGATTTTTTTATGTTTATTTCAATATCATCGGTTCTAACAAAATCTGCTTCAAACAGTTGGTTGAGTTCATAACATAGTCTGTAATCTTTGGCATGACAACTAATCCCAATGATGCTAAAATCGTAGTCTTCTTCGATATTTAAGGTGAATTTTGCCATTTTATAGTGCAAAGATAGAAAGTTATAAGGAATCCTTCCCCTAATTTGAACTTAATTCGTTAATAAAATATTAATTTCGCCAACAAATTTTGGTCACATAGTTCAATGGATAGAATAGAAGTTTCCTAAACTTTAGATCCGGGTTCGATTCCCGGTGCGACTACTTCAAGGTCTATAAAATAGGCCTAATTCTAGTTAAAATCTTGAAAAAATCTCAAATGCCTCTTTTTCCAGTCGTTCTCTAGCGTCAGGGTGGGCAATTTCAATAATTGCTTTAGCACGCTCTCTAGTATTCTTTCCATACAGGTAAGCTACTCCAAATTCGGTAATAATATAATGAACATGTGCTCTAGTAGTGCTTACATCGGCTCCTTTTTTAAGTGTAGAAACAATTCTTGATAAACCATGACTGGTTGTTGATGGTAAGGCAATTATTGGTTTTCCGCCAGCCGATAATGATGCTCCACGAATAAAATCCATCTGTCCACCAATACCTGAATATTGTTTTGTTCCAATAGAATCAGCACAAACCTGACCAAACAAATCAACTTCTATCGCGCTGTTTATTGCAGTAACTTTGGGGTTTTGACGTATTATTCTGGTATCGTTCACGTAATCAGCATCACGTAATTCCACTATCGGATTTCCGTCAATAAAATCATACACTTTTTTTGTTCCGTACACGAAACTCGATACAATTTTTCCAACATCGGTAACCTTATTCATTCCGGTAATTACTCCTTTATTCACCAAATCAACCAACCCATCAGAAAACATTTCGGTATGTACACCTAAATTTTTATGATTGAATAAATTTGCTAATGCAGCATTGGGTATTCCTCCAATTCCCATTTGAAGTGTTGCACCGTCTTCAACAAGTTCAGAAATAAATTGTCCGATTCTATTTTCTACTTCGGTGGGTTCTTTAGCTACAAGCGTAAAAAGTGGGTGGTTAGATTGAACTATTGCATGTATTTTATCCAAATGAATAATTCCGTTTCCATGCACTGTTGGCATGTTTTGGTTAACTACGGCAATAACGTATTTTGCAGAATCTATTGCAGCATTAGAAACATCTACAGAGCAGCCTAAAGAACAGAATCCTTTTTTATTAGGAGGTGAAACAGTAACCATTGCCACATCAATTTGTTTTATTCCTGACCTAAATAGATGAGGAATTTCACTTAAAAAAACGGGAATATAGTTAGCTCTACCACTGTTTACATATGGTCGTATGTTTGAACCAACAAAAAACGTGTTGATTTTAAAGCTTCTCTCATATTTATCATCTGCATAAGGGACATCGCCTTCGGTATGTATTGAAAGTAATTCAACATCACGCAATTCGTGAGCTCTTTCTGTTAATGCCTCTATTAAAGCCGTAGGAGTGGCCGCAGCGGTATGTATAAATACGGTGTCGCCTGATTTTACAATATTTACAGCTTCAAGAGCTGAAACACATTTTTTTCCGTGAAAATTCATATTCAATATCTATTTTATGGGTGCAAAATTAGCGATAATATACAACCATGAAAAGCAATTTAACTTAATTAATCTAGTGTTTTTCATATTGATTTTAATGATAAATTTTGCATTTCATTGATAGTATTTAAATAGTTATTTTCAATCACTTTTTTTTAATTCCTCAAAGCTCTGCTTCGATTTTTTTTACCACAGATTCACAGATTAAAAAAGATTTTTGAAAATCAGAGAATCTGTGGCTGTTATTCACTAATACGTCTGGGGCTCTGCCCCGAGGTCGTTTATTAAATAGCCCAAAAAAAATTCAAATTATTCCATTTATAAACATTAGTCTGATTACTTCATTTATATAAGAATAATGTTAAATTTTAAGTAAATTTTATTTTATTCTTACGTGATTATTCTGATTTTAAAGATTCTGTTTGTAAAAAATTGTGAAAAGTGCAATATTTTGACCAACTTTGCACTCGCAATTTATACATCAAACGAATAAAACATAAACAATGAAAAAAATTAGAATTACTGTAGCCGCAATGGCTTTTCTTTTTGGAATGACATTATTATCATCTTGTAGTTCAAGGGAAGAAAAAACTGAAACATCTACAACCTCTGAAACTGAAGTTGTTGCAGCTAAAGATGGTGCTGAATTTTATAAGAAAAGTGGTTGTACTGTTTGTCATCAAGTGGACACAAAACTAGTTGGTCCAGCTATCGTTGATATTGCGGCTGCTTATCCTGATGCTGCTGCTCTAACCAAATTTTTAAAAGGAGAATCTGCATCAATTGTAACACCTGAGCAGTACCCTGTGATGGCACCTCAAGTTGAAATAACTAAAAAAATGACTGATGAAGATTTACAAGTAATTGTAAATTACATCTTGAGTCATAAAAAATAAGATTTACTACTTATTTGAAATAAAAAGAGGGTGTCTAAAAAGGCATCCTCTTTTTTTATGCAACAAATTTTAATTTGTGATATTCGCCAAC
>JAVHRO010000110.1:0-11026 GCA_036171675.1 Vicingus sp.
TGTATAGTAGTTTACTCGAATTGACAAATTTTCTTACAAATGCACAACAGGGTATATTATTCATTTTTTTATTAATTTTTCATTTTAAAAAAATAAAAACATGGGAGCACACGATATTGATTATAAAATAATTGGAGATGACATGTAATATGTCGAAATTGAGTTAGATCCTCAAAAAACAGTTATTGCAGAAGCAGGGATTTTAATGATGAAATCTTCTGAAATTCAGATGCAAACTATTTTTGGCGATGGAACCGGTCAAGAAGGAGGTGTTTTTGATACATTAATTTCTGCAGGTAAAAGAATGTTAACTGGTGAAAGTTTGTTTTTAACTGCCTAAACACATCAAGGAAATGGTAAAAAACATGTGACTTTTGCGGCACCTTTCCCATGAAAAATAGTACCCTTTGATTTAAGCGCCTATCAAGGTAAAATAATTTGCCAGAAACAAGCATTTTATGTGCAGCAAAAGGAGTTGCATTAACTGGTCCTGGAAAAGTTTGGATACAATCGCTACCATTTAGTCGATTGGTAGATAAAATCATTTCTTCTGTTCCAAAAATGGGAGACAAAAGAATAGGTGAAGGTAGTATTTCAGGCGGTTTGGGTGATTTAATTGATGGGGACAATTAAATGCTACCCTTTTGTTTTTCGTTCAAACTTCAAAAATCCTTTAGCACTGTAGGTCAAAATTCCACTAAAAATTAGTGCAGCGCCAATGGCTTCATTTTTAGAAAATAACTCGCCAAAAGCCAGATAGGCGGTAAATGAAGCAAAAATAGGTTCTAACGAAAATATTAATACCGTATAAACGGTGCTTACATGTTTTTGTCCCCATACGGTTACAAAGTAACAAAACAACGTACCTAGTAAACCAAGATAAAATACATTTGGAATAGACTCGGTTTTAAACAAAATAGGAGCACTCATTATTGAAAATTTCACGAGCAATCCAACTGCTGATGAGAGTGCCGCAAACAAAAATTGATAAAAAATTAAAGACAAAAAATCAATTTTACGAACAAAATGTCCAGATAGGATTAAATGAATAGCACAAATGATTGCTGCAATAAAGGTTAAAAAATCGCCAAAATTAAAGTTAGTAATACCTGGTTTATAGGTGAGTATTACTAATCCTATACTTACAATTACTACTGCAAATAATTGTTGTAATGTAAATTTTTGCCAACCCCAAAAATACATCATTATTGGAACCATTATAACAGCCGAACAACTTATAAATGCACTGTGATTTGAACTGGTATAAACCAATCCAGCGGTTTGTAAAATATAAATTGATCCAAGTAATATACCTAAAACAGCCCCAAATTTCGCTGCCTTTTCAATTTTTAAAACAGCGGTTTTTTTTGAAATAATCAAGTAAATTCCTAAAGTAAATAAGGCAAGAACATTTCTTAATGTAGCCAATAAAAACGGATCGATAAGTGATGAGGCGTCTTTTACTACAACGAAAGTTGTTCCCCAAATTACACAACAAAATAAAATCGCTGAAACTGGTAAATAGCTGTTGGTGGATTTTGTCAAAGTAAATTTTTTCACGAAACTATATATAACTATAAAACCAACTACTTTTAGTAAATAATATTTACGAATTATACCAGTTTTTTAATTGTTCTGGTTTTAAAAAAGTCCATGCTACAATTCGGCTAATTTTGTTGCCTTGTCCCATAGAAATTACTTTAATTTGTTTAGCACCACAATTTTTAAGGGCATTATTTACGGCATGTAAATTAGACTCTTTTGAAATTAAAGAAGTGAACCAACAACATGAATTGGCGAAATTTTTGCTCTCCCTTATCATCGTTTTTACTAACTTTATTTCACCCCCTTCAATCCATAATTCAGCATTTTTACCACCAAAATTTAATATGGGTTGAACAGTTTTAATTCCTTTTAAGTTTTTTAATTTCCGCATAGTTCCTGCTTGAGCGTATTCTAGCGAACTATGGAATGGCGGATTGAACATCGTTATATCAAACCTTTCGTTGGGTTGTATAATACCGTAAAATATTTCGTGAGAATTAGGCTGTAAACGTAATCGAACGGCATCTTTTAAAGTTGAATGTTGTTTTAGTATTGATATTGCCCATGATAAAGCAGTAGTATCAATCTCAGAACCTACAAACGACCATCCGTATTCACTGTTGCCAATGATTGGATAAATACAATTGGCGCCAAAACCAATATCAAGAACTTTTACCGATTTTCCTGTCGGAATTTTTCCATTATTTGTTTCGGCTAATATGTCGGCAATGTAATGAATGTAATCAGCTCTTCCTGGAATTGGAGGACACAAATAACCTCGTGGAACATCCCAAAGATTAATATTGTAATAATGTTTTAACAACGCTTTATTAAGTGCTTTTACTGCATCAGGATTAAAAAAATCAATCGATTCATCATCAAATTTGTTGATGATAACAAATTGTTTTAATTCCGGACAAGTTTTTATCAGTAGGTTAAAATCGTAACGCTCACGGTGTTTGTTACGAGGGTGAAGGTTTAACTTTTCTTTAGGATGTTCTTTTTTTTTAATAATCATTTAGTTGTTGGTTGTTTAGGAGGCATGGGTCCACGTAAATGAACAATTAATCCATTCAAGAAGTTTCGTAATAGTTGGTCGCCACATACCATATATTTTGGATGGTCTTCACTTCTAAAAATAGCACCCAACTCACTGGTGGTAATGTTGAAATCTACTAGTTTACAAATAGCTACAATATCATCGTCGCGTAACTTATGAGCAACCCGTAATTTCTTAAGAATATCATTATTCGATAAGGCCATCTTATTTTATTATATTTTTAACTCGCCCAACAACTCCATTCTCCAGCATAACTTTTATACCGTGTGGATGGTTAGGCGAATTGGTTAATATTTTTTTTACAATGCCTGAGGTTAATTTTCCACTTCGTTGATCTTGTTTCTGAACAATTTCAACTTCTAATCCACTGCTTATGTTATTTCTATAAGTTGGCACTTTAAGTAAAGTAATTTTCAAATGTACTCATTTATATAGATTATTAATAGTTGATAAATTATTCAAACCCAGAAAAACTAAATAGAATAATCAACACTAAAATGACAATTTTTTTATTAAATTTGTGCCTTGTTTAAAAAAACCGATTATGACAGATTTATTTGAAAAAATTAAAAATAATAGAGGTCCTCTTGGAAAGTATTCAAAAGAGGCTCATGGCTATTTTGCATTTCCTAAATTAGAAGGAGAATTAAACAGCAAAATGATGTTTAGAGGTAAAGAAGTTTTACAATGGAGTTTAAATAACTATTTAGGTTTAGCAAATCATCCAGATGTAAGAAAAGTAGATGCTGAAGCTTCTGCTAGATGGGGTTTAGGCTATCCAATGGGTGCTAGAATGATGTCAGGAAACTCTAACCTTCATGAAAAATTGGAAGCTGAATTGGCTACCTTCGAACAAAAACAAGATGCTATTTTATTAAACTACGGATATCAAGGTATGATTTCTGCCATTGATAGTATAGTGGATAGAAATGATGTTATTGTTTACGATGCAGAGGCGCATGCATGTATTTTAGATGGGGTTCGTTTACATCAAGGAAAACGTTTTGTTTATCAACACAACAACATGGAAAGTTTAGAGAATATGTTGGACAAAGCAAAACGAATAGTTGAAAAAACAAACGGTGGTATTTTAGTTATTACTGAAGGCGTTTTCGGAATGTCTGGTAATCAAGGTAAAATAAAAGAAATTGTTGCACTAAAATCTAAATTTCAATTTAGATTGTTTGTTGACGATGCTCATGGATTTGGTACTATGGGGGCTACTGGAATGGGTACTGGAGAAGCACAAGGCTGTCAAGATGGTATAGATGTTTACTTTGGAACTTTTGCAAAAGCAATGGGTAGTGTAGGTGGTTTTATTGCTGCCGACGAACAAGTTATTGAGTTTTTAAGATATAATATGCGTTCTCAAATATTTGCTAAATCAATGCCAATGCCTTTAGTTGAAGGTAATATGAAACGTTTGGAAATGTTAAGAACAATGCCTGAGTTACGTGAAAAATTATGGACTATTGTTCACGCAGTACAAAAAGGATTTAAAGATAATGGCTTCGATACAGGAACAACCAATACTCAGGTTACACCAGTAATTTTGCATGGCGATATTCCTGAGGCTACCAACTTAATTTTAGACTTAAGAGAAAACTTTAATTTATTCTGTTCAATTGTGGTTTATCCGGTAGTTCCTAAAGGAGTTATTATGTTAAGAATAATTCCAACTGCAGTTCATTCAATGGAAGATGTAAATTATACTATTGATACATTTAAAAGAGTAAAAGTTAAGCTTGAAAAAGGCGAATATCGTTCAGAAAAAATTGCAGCTATTTCTAAATAGAATAAAGCAACAAACCATAGAGCATTTGGGTTTAGTTTTTAATGCACAACGTTTAGCAATAGTATTAAAAAAGGCTCATTACCATTAATGAGCCTTTTTTAATAGATATACTTCAGCATTGCACCTACATGGTGGAGCACCACAGGTTGCACAATGGTATTTTTTATGCATACTTTCGTTAAACCAATAATTTGAAATAAATTTTAAACTTTCGAATTGATTATTTATTAGCAATTTTTTCATAGGATTAGGTGCTAATTTATCCCAGCAAACACATAAATAGTAGTCAATCTCGTTAATATCCGTTAGTACTTGTTTTAGTAATTGGTTTGCATAACCATTGCCTTGTTGGCTTGGTGTTATTACCAATTGTTGAATTACGGCAATGGTTGAATGATTAAAGTAATGGCTAAAAAATTTTGTTTGTTGTAAAAAGTACGATGAAATACAACCCCCGTCAATTGTTTCGACTGTACAAAATCCTATTAGCTGATTTTTTTGAAATAAACAATAGCAACGTTTTAATGGTTTAGTTAAGTATTCATTTAATACATCAAACATTAAATAATCTTTTCCAAAAATGTGATCGCTTAGCTCTTTTATTTTGGGTAAATCGTGACTTTTTACACGTCTAATTTCCATTTATAGAATTATGATTGCAGATAATAAACCAATGACAATAACAATAAACTTATTAAGATTAAACTTATGACCTTCGCTAGTTTCAAACAAAATAGTAGTAGATACATGAAGTAGTATACCTACAGCAAGGGCAGATAAAACACTAACGTTTTCTAATAAAGAAGATCCAAAGTTTTGAGCTAAAAACAATCCTAACGGAGCAGTGGTAGCAAAAATAATAATAGAAGCATATAACGTTGTTTTAGAAACTTTTTTAGCTAGTAGCATGGTAGCTAAAATTATGGCAATAGGAATTCGATGTATCGTAATCCCTATTAATAATGAAGTGTTGTCGTAACTGTGAGTTGGGTTTACAAGTACCATTCCTTCAATAAATTCGTGTAAACACAAACTAATAAAAATAGAATAAGGGAAAATTTTGGCATCCTTATTACTTGCATGGAAATGTCCATGTTCAATTCCTTTCGAAAAGTATTCGAGTAACAACTGAAAAATAAATCCGATTAAAATAAAAAAACCAATGTTATAGGAATAGTCTTCATATAAATGTGGAATTAAATGCAAAAAACAAATCCCTAACAAAAATGATCCACTGAAAGAGAGTAGTAATTTTATATTAACGGTAAGCTTTGATTTTAGCGCAACCATCACTAAACCACTAATTAATGCAGCGAAAAACAGAATATTATAGGTTAAGATGATGCTCATTTATTTTTTTGCAATAATAATTAAACGGTCAGAATTTTTTTCATCAAATGGATTTAATGAATAATCGCCAAAAATAGCCTCTATTTTTAATTTTCCGTAGGTTAAATAGTTTTTAAAATTTCCTAAATCAATTAATTTTACTTTTTCGGTAAAATTGTATTCGATATTGTCATCACAAAACTTAATGTGTTTAAGAATAAATTGATTTTTTATTTCTTTAGTGATGAAAAATGTAATAACTCCAATTGTTTTGATTTGCTCTTCATGCTGCATTAAATTATTTTTTAATACATTTAAGAAATCTATGATTAAAAATCCATCTTTCGTTAAACTGTCAGAAATTGCTTTAATTGCTTGTAAATTATCCGATTCTTCTTCAAAATACCCAAAACTGGTAAATAAATTAAACGCATATTGATAATGATTTTTTTTTAATGATTTACGAATATCGTTAACGTAAAATTTCAAGGTAGGCGATTCATATTTTTTTGCTTCTCGGATGCTATTCATAGAAAGATCAAAAGCATCTACTGCATAACCTAACTTATTCATAGTCAATGCATGACGACCTTTTCCACAAGCAATATCTATTAATTTTGAAGATTGGTTTGGCTTCAAATAATTAATTAAATTTGAAATAAAATAATCTGCCTCAACTTGATTTCTGTTGGAGTACAATAAATGGTAGTATGGAGAATTGAACCAATCTTCAAACCAATTAATATTATCGTTGTTTTTAACCAATTTTGATTTAAATTTTAATTCACAAAAATATAACATAATTACTTAAAATAAAAGTAGGAGTTTGCTCTTGGTTTTGGTGGTGGTTGTGAAAATTAAAAATTATTCATTTAATTTGTATAAACAATTTAAAAATCAACTTGTTGCATAAGTTTAAAATAGTCATAATTTTTTTAACTATACGTTCTTTAAGCTCAACAGCTCAAGATCTACGATTTAATCATTTAACCAATACCGATGGGTTATCTCAAAGTGTTGTTAATTGCATGCTTGAAGATAAATTGGGTTTTATTTGGATGGGTACCCAAGATGGATTAAATAAATACGACGGTTATTCCATTACGATATTAAAAAATAATCCTCATGATTCTCTTTCACTTTCTGGAAATAATATTTTATCAATTTTCGAAGATAATGAAGGCTTGATTTGGATAGGAACAAACGAATCAGGTTTAAGTATTTACAATAGATTTAGCAATACGTTTAAGGTGTTAAAACATAACGATAACAACAAAAACTCGTTAATTGACAACACGATTCGTTCCATTACACAAGATGCACAAGGAATAATTTGGATTGGTACCGAAAACGGAATATGCAGCTATAACAAAAAAAACAATCAGTTTACATTATTTAATCCTTTCGAAAATGGGTTAAAAAGTACCAGAATATGGCAAGTAGTTAACAGCAAAAAGAATGATAACTTGTTATGGGTTGCCACATTTGGCGAAGGAGTACATGTCCTGAACAAGTTAACAAAACAGTTCACTCAGATAAAAGATACTACCGCTAAAGGCGATTTGAAAGTACCAAATAGTAATAAAATTAGAACCGTTTTTGAAGATAATAATGGCAATTTATGGATTGGATCAAATAGCACTGGGTTAATTAAATACATATACCGTACTAAAAAGTTTGAATATTTTGTTGAGGGAAATGGAGAACAAAACATTTCAAATGAACGAGTTAGAACAATCAAACAATTACCAGATGGTAACTTGTGGATTGGAACTTTCGATGGGTTAAATATTTTGAATCCAACAACAAATAAAATAAAAAAATATTTTACGAATGAAAATAACGAATATTCCATTTCCAGTAACAATATTACTTCAATAATTGGTAACTCACCCCAAATTACATGGGTAGGAACAGATGGGGGTGGGGTGAATATTTATAAACAATTATCTAATAGATTTATTCATTATTTTAAAGAAGAAAATAAAATCAATACATTATCCGAAAATACGGTAATGGCTGTATTAGAAGCTGCTGATTCAAACTTATGGATTGGTACATTGGGCGGTGGAATAAATGTATTAAACAGAAAAAGTAACGTGTATAAACAATTTACTTTTCCTGAAAATAAAAATCACTCTCGAATTTTAGCCTTCCACCAAGATAGGGATGGATTGATTTGGATTGGATCTTGGGGGGGGGGAGTAAATTATTATAACCCATACAACAGCCAATTTTCAGCACCATTAGAAGAAGGTAAATTAATAAATAACACTTCGCTCTCTAATAATACAATTTTTGATATAGAGGAAGATAACCATGGTGACTTGTGGTTTGCATCATTAAATGGATTAAATAAATACAATAAAAAAAGTCAAATTATTACCAATTACTTTACGGCTGATGGGTTATTAAATAATAATATAACCAGTTTGTCTTTTGTAGCATCGAAAAATCTCTTGTTTGTAGGTACAAACAATGGTTTGTGTTGCTTAAACATTACAACAAATAAATTTGAATCGATTGATTTAAAAAAACAAGAATTAATTGTAAATAGTATTGAAAACGTTGACGATAAAAATTTTTGGATAGGCACCAACCTAGGTTTGGCTCAATTCAATTTTTTAACAAAAAAAGTAAAATGGTTTTATGAGGTAGACGGTTTACCTAACGAATACATTTATGGAGTAATAAAAGACCACAATAATTCATTGTGGATTAGCACTAATTTTGGACTAAGTAAATTAAATTTAACCCAATATAATAAAGATGGAATAGCTCAATTTAAAAACTATTTTGAGATTGATGGACTTCAATCAAACGAATTTAACCAAGGAGCTTACTCAAAATCTAAAAATGGTGAACTTTATTTTGGTGGAATAAATGGATTTAATTCATTCTTTCCTGATAAAATAATTGACAATCCACATCTACCTTTAGTTTATTTAACATCGTTTAAAATATTTGAACAAGAAGTTGTTTTAGATACCAACATTGCAGAAAAAAAATCTATTACACTCAGTTATAAAGACCGGTTTTTTTCTTTCGAATTCGTTGGAATTGATTACAATTTACCATCAAAAAATTTGTTTTCTTGGAAATTAGAAGGGATAGATAACGATTGGACTCCACCTACCAACAGGAGGTACGTTAGTTACAATAATTTACCTGGTGGCGAATACATTTTGCGAATTAAAGCGTGTAATAACGATGGAGTATGGAATGAAATAGGTACATCTATACATATCAAAATAATTCCCCCTTTTTGGAAAACAAATTGGTTTTATCTATTATGTATAGTTATTGGAGCATTTTCTGTTTTTGGATTTACAAAATTTAGAGAGCGAAAATTATTAGCTGAAAAACGATTATTAGCTCAAAAAGTAGCTGAACGAACCAAGGAATTACAAGAGAAAAACAAAGATATTCTAAGTAGTATTCAATACGCTAAGCGAATACAAGAAGCCATTTTACCACCTGTTGATGAAATAAAAAAACACTTTCCTAATTCATTTATTTATTATCATCCTAAAGATATTGTTAGTGGCGATTTTTATTGGTTTGGTGTTAAAGATGATAAATGTATTCTTGCTGTGGTAGATTGCACTGGACATGGAGTTCCAGGTGCATTTATGAGCATGATAGGTCATAATTTATTGCATCAAATCGTAGTTAAAGAAGAGGTGTTAAAACCTTCGGAAATATTAACTAAATTAGATAAAGCTGTTGCCTTATCATTAAAACAGGACGATAGCAACGACACTAAAGATGGTATGGATATGACACTGATTGTATATGATAAACATACTTCGCAATTAGAATATGCAGGAGCAAATAGGCCACTTTATCTATTTAAAAACAACGAATTGATAAAGATTGATGCAGATAAATGTCCAATAGGAGGTGGTAATCAAATTCAAGAAAATAAAACATTTACGAATCATCAAATTCTTATCAATAAAGAAGATTCAATATACTTGTTCTCTGATGGCTATCCTGATCAATTTGGTGGAAAAACGGATGAATCAAGAAAAAATGGTGGTAAAAAATTGATGGTTAAAAAATTTCAAGAAATTCTAAAAGGAAACCTTGATAATTCGATGGATATTCAAAAAGAAATGCTCGAACAACAGTTTTTTAATTGGAAAGGAAATTTAGAACAAGTTGATGATATTTTAATAATTGGAATAAAATTTTAAAAATAAATAACTTAAAAGTTGAATTATTCAGGCAAATTAATATCTTTGAAAACGAAAAATTAAAAGTTGAAGTATAGTCAATGGAAAACATACACGATTTTTACAATATGATGGAAGACGGAAATATCATGCTTTCTTTTAAAGGAGAGGTTACATCCGATCTTTTGACTTCAATACTTCAGATTATGGAGTCTAAAATGGACACTTTAGATGAACCTCCAAAAATTAAAAAGAAAGTTTATAATATTCTAGTTGAATGTCTTCAAAATTTATATCATCATATTGATGAAGATGATGCCTTAACCGCTGCCAACGAAAAAACAGCCTTATTCATGATTAGAAAAAATGAAGATGGAGAATATTCTATCATGACTGGAAATTATATCGTTAACGAAAATGTTGGCATGATGAAAACCAGACTTGATAAAATAAACGGTATGGATAAAGATGAGTTGAAAGATTATTACAAAGAAGTGTTAAATAATGGAGAAATGTCGGCAAAAGGTGGAGGGGGGTTAGGTATGATTGATATTGCCCGTAAATCAGGTAAAAAATTAGATTATGATTTTTTACCAATTGATGACAAATTTTCTTTTTTTAGTTTAAATGTTAAAATAGCACAATAAAATAGATTTGATTATGGAAGAATTAGTAATAGAAGGCACCCCTAAAACACCAACAATAAAATTTAATCCAAATAATGGATATTTGTTAGTTAGAGGTAGATCAATTCCAGAAAATTCAATAGAATTTTACAAACCACTTGTAGATGCCTTGGAAGCATATAACAAAAGCGCTAAACCACAAACTAAAGTTGATATTCAATTGGAATATTTCAACACCAGTTCGTCTAAATGTATTTTGGATGTATTTAAAAAATTGGAAACCATTAACGCTGGTAGTAGTGAAGTAGTTATTAATTGGTTTTATGAAGAAGACGATGAAGATATGTTAGAGGCTGGAGAAGATTACCAAGCTATTATTAGCGTGCCATTTAAAATGGTTGAAGTAGAAGAAGAATAAGTTATTTTAAATAATATTAGTAAAAAGAGGGTGTCCAAAAAGGCATCCTCTTTTTTTATGCAACAAATTTTAATT
>JAVHRO010000111.1:0-39413 GCA_036171675.1 Vicingus sp.
ATATGAATACAACAACGTATACATTTACACCTGATGCAGGACAATGTGCAACAACGACTTCGATGACCATTACAGTAAATTCAGCAACAACACCAACATTTGCAGCAGTAGCAGCGATATGTAGTGGATCAACACTATCAGCGTTACCAACCACATCTACTAATGGAATAACAGGAACATGGTCTCCAGCAATAGATAATATGAATACAACAACGTATACATTTACACCTGATGCAGGACAATGTGCAACAACAACAGCCATGACCATTACAGTAAATCCTGCTGATAATGCGGTCATTAGTTATCCTCAAACTACATACTGTATTTTTAATAATGATGCAACTCCTTCAATAACTGGAACAACTGGAGGAACATTTTCTAGTACTCCTGCAGGATTGATTATTGATGCTGTAACAGGGCTAGTTAGTATCTCAACAAGTGTAGCTGGAACGTATTCAGTTAATTATACCACTGCTGGAATTTGTCCAGTAAATGTTTCAACTTCTTTGATAGTTGACTTATGTATAGGTATTTCTGAAATAAGTAATTCTACTATCAAGGTTTATCCAAATCCAACGGCAAATACCTTAACCATTGAATCCTCTATTTTAAGTGTTGATAGAATTAGCTTAATTAACGTTTTGGGTGACAAAGTAGTTGATGTAAATACTTATGGCGCTACAAAATCGATAATTAATGTGAGTGATTTCGCTTTTGGAATATATTTATTGCAACTTCATAACTCTAAAGGAGAAGTGATTTATACACAAAAGATAAGTATTAAATAATAGTAACTAATTATTAAAAAAGGCGATGAATTTTCATCGCCTTTTTTGTGTTAAATAAATTTCAACGACTTTCAAATAAATGGTTAAACTTGCATAAATAAAATTAATTATGAGTAAAGTAGCATTAATAACTGGAGTAACTGGACAGGATGGAGCGTACTTAGCTGAACTTTTATTAAATAAAGGTTACGAAGTACATGGCCTAAAAAGAAGAAGTTCATTATTTAATACGGATAGAATTGATCATTTGTATCAGGATTTACATGAAAAAAATGTAAAATTCCAGTTACATTATGGAGACATGACTGATTCAACAAACTTGATACGAATTGTACAACAAGTTAAACCTGATGAAATATACAATTTAGCTGCAATGTCACATGTTCAGGTTTCGTTTGAAACTCCAGAATATACAGCTAATGCTGATGGAATTGGTACTTTACGTTTGTTGGAAGCTATTCGTATTTTAGGGTTAGAAAAAAAGACTCGTTTTTACCAAGCTTCTACGTCAGAACTTTATGGAAAAGTAATGGAGGTGCCTCAATCTGAGACTACACCTTTTTATCCTCGAAGTCCTTATGCTGTTGCTAAGTTATATGCATTCTGGATTGTAAAAAATTACAGAGAAGCTTATGGAATGTATGCTTGTAATGGTATTTTATTTAATCATGAAAGTCCGTTGCGAGGAGAAACTTTTGTAACTAGAAAAATTACAAGAGGAGTCGCCAAAATAAAACTAGGGTTACAGAAAAAAATATTTTTAGGGAATATTAGTGCAAAACGCGATTGGGGTCATGCAAAAGATTATGTAGAAGGAATGTGGTTAATGTTGCAACAAAAAGTGGCAGACGATTACGTTTTAGCAACTGGAACAACAACTACTGTTCGCGATTTTGTAACGATGTCGTTTAAGGAAGTTGGTATCGAAGTTGCGTGGAGTGGTGAAGGGGTAAACGAAAAAGGTACAAACAAAACTACAGGAGAAGTAATTGTTGAAATTGACCCAAAATATTTCCGTCCAACAGAAGTAGATTTGTTAATTGGAGACCCATCAAAAGCTCAAAGAGAATTGGGCTGGAAACATAAACATGATTTAGCAAGCATATGTAAAGACATGGTTCAAGCTGATTTAGCCTTGTTTGAAAGAGATCAGTATTTAAAAGCAGGTGGTCATGATATTTTAAATCAGTATGAATAAAACAGACAAAATATTTATTGCTGGACACAGAGGTATGGTTGGTTCGGCTATCGAAAGAAAGCTGAAAAAAGAAGGTTATATCCATCTGATTACCAAAACATCTGCAGAACTTGATTTGAGAAATCAACAAGCAGTTAACGATTTTTTTACTACCGAAAAACCTGATTACGTGTTTATGTCGGCAGCTAAAGTTGGTGGAATACTTGCCAACAATATTTACCGTGCTGAATTTATCTATGATAACTTGATGATTGAATTGAATGTGATACATGCAGCTCATTTTCATCAAGTAAAAAAAATGTTGTTTTTAGGTTCATCATGTATTTATCCTAAAATGGCTCCTCAACCAATCAAAGAAGAATATCTATTGACTGGAGTTTTAGAACAAACCAACGAACCTTATGCAATAGCTAAAATTGCTGGTATAAAACTATGTGAATCTTATCGTAGACAATATGGCGCAAATTTTATTTCAGTAATGCCAACCAATTTATACGGCCCAAACGACAATTACAATCTAGAAAGTTCACATTTGTTTGCTTCATTTATTCGAAAATTTACCTTAGCCAAAAGAAATGGAGATAAAGAAATTGAAATTTGGGGCGATGGTTCTCCAAAACGTGAATTTTTGCATGTAGATGATATGGCTGATGCGTGCTATTTCTTGATGCAAAATTATGATGGTGATGAAATCTTTAATATCGGAACAGGAACAGATATAAGTGTTTTGGAATTGGCCAATTTAATGAAAGAAATTACCGGTTTTGAAGGAGGATTTAAGTTTGACTCTACCAAACCAAATGGAACACCACGTAAATTATTGGATGTTTCAAAATTGGAAGCTGTAGGCTGGAAAAGCAAAATTTCGTTAAAAGAAGGTATTCAATTGATTTTTGACGAAGTAAAAGATAGGGAGTTTTAGCTCCCACCCAACCCTCCCAAAGGGAGGGCAAAAGTATTGCAATAAATTCATTTCATAATTACCAATACCATAATCTTTATGTCATTCTGAACGACGTTTTATTGAAACTTTAGTTTCAAGATAAAACGAAGTGATGAATCTTATTGCTTAAAATGAAGATGTTTCGACAAGCTCAACATGACAAAAAAAAGTACAATTTAAAAAGTCCGATTACTTTCGTACAAATTGTAAAATTTTTGAAAGTGGCTTAAAAATAAGGGTAAAAACATGAGGCTTTAAGCCATTCACTTCCCAAGCTTTGCGGTCTTCTTGATTTGCCTTTAGTCTATTTTTTATGCTTGAATTGCTCATGCCTCCAACTCTCATTTTAACAATAACTCTTGGTAAATACGAAATACTTACATTGTAACGATGAATAAATCGGAGCATAATTTCATAATCTGCAGCCGATTTAAACTGTAAATCAAACAAACCGTGTTTTTGATAAACTTCTTTTTTTACAAAAAACGTAGGGTGGGGAGGCATCCAGCCTTTTAAAAATAATCCTTCTTTATAAGGTTTCGATTTCCAGTAACGAACAATTTTGTTGGTATCAACAGCATCAATATAATACAAATCGGCATAAAGTGTATCAGTTTTTTCTTTTTCGAAAGTTGCCACCACATCAGCAATTACGTTGTTGTCAATATAAAAATCATCGGAGTTAAGGTTGGCAATAATATCACCAGTGGCAAGACTAATCCCTTTGTTGATAGCATCATAAATACCATTGTCCTTTTCCGAAACTACTTTTGTTATTTGTTTCTTGTATTTATTGATAATGGTTAACGTATTATCGCTAGAAACTCCATCAATCAAAATATATTCAATATTCGGGTACGATTGATTAACTACAGATTTTATAGTGTCCTCTATAGTTTTCTCGCTATTGTAACAAACGGTTATTATGGAAACTTTTGGAGTCAAATTAACTATTTTTTTAAAGAAATAGAGGAATTTTTGGAAATGATTTTAGCATATTTTCCTTTCAATTTTAAAAAATAAGATTCGAAATGTTTATAGGATAAGGAAGCTAATCCAATAGTACCGAAAATTACTATTGAATAAACGAATAAATAATCGGAAAGGGAGCCTTTAGGATGGTAGTTAATGATTTTTGTTAAAATATAACTTGTTGTAACAATAACAATCATGTGAAAAACATACATTCCGTATGAAATTTTCCCAATAAAATCTAAAATTTTATGTTCAAGATTAATGATGGTTTTTTTGTTTGTACTTATGTTTAAAATAATAATGATGTAAAATATAGCATGCATTTCTTTATCTATTATTGAGAATAAATGTAACGGTTTATAAAAAATAGATACTATTAATACGATCCATGCTAATATTTGAAGAATAGGGTGATAAATAATTTTTAAGATATTACTTTTTATAAAATATAAGTATGCACCAATTCCTCCAATAGCCATACAATCAAAACACGAGGTGTCAATTATCCTAAAAATAGTTTTATTGTCTAGAAATCGTGAAAATAATTTGATGATTAAATAGATGATAATAATTATGACTAAAGATTTTAAAATATTTTTCGATTTATTAACCAAAAATGGCCAAAAAGCATAAAATTGTTCCTCAACCCCAACTGACCATAAAGGAGTGATAGTTGTTATTCCAAGTCCCATTCCATAACCTACATTTGATAAAAATAAAGAGTAGAGTGCAAAAGTTTTTAATACATTGTTTTCAGGGAAAGAAATGAGACTAGGCTTGATGATAAATAAAATGGCTGTAATGACTATTGCTGCATAAAAAATTGGCCATATTCTCAATATTCTTCTTACATAAAATTTAGGTAAATCAATTTTATTAAACTGTTTTTTTTCAGATAACAATAAGAAAGTGATTAAAAATCCACTTAACACAAAAAATAAAACAACACCATAACCTGCCATGCCTGTTTCGTGATAACCTAAAGATTGAAGTTCAAAATATCTAAAGAATTGATCAATATGAAATACAATAACGATAAGTGCTGCAATAGCTCTTATTCCATTTAATCCAGGAAGATAAATTTGTTTGCTCATTAAAATTATTTAACTAACTAGTCTCAATTCTTCTATCCTTTATTTTAACAGCAGGATTTCCACGGTATATAGAATTTGAATCTAAATCAGATGTAGCAACTGAAAGTACAGTAAGTAATGAATTTCTTTTTAACGTTACACCAAGGCAAACAATAGATTGAGCCCCAACCCACGTACCATCTTCCAAAGTAATAGGTTTTACAATTAAATCGAATGTTGATTTACTATGGTTGTGATTTCCACACAAAATCATTGCACCTTGAGAAACGCAACAATTTTTGCCTATAGAAACTTCATCTAAATTATCTATCCATACATTTTCTCCTATCCATGAATAATCTCCGATTGCTAATTTCCATGGGTATTTTATATTCACTTTTGGTTTAATATTTACTCCTTTTCCAATTTGAGCTCCAAAAAGTTTTAAAAGGAATACTTTAAACGAGGATATAGGGATGATATACGAATTCAAAAATGTGGCATTAACACAATACCAAATTAGTAGAGTTAGTATACTCTTGCCTGGTTTAAACCAGTCGTTGTTGTATTTATTAAGTTCTACTTTCAATCTTAAGAAAATAATTTTTTAGTATTGGAAATGTCTTTTGTTACATCAATTTGATCTTTGACAAAGCTAAAACAATTATTTCTAATTGTATTGTATTCATCTTGATTCATGTGAATACATTTTTTAATGACCTCAATAAATTTATTTTGGTATTCCAATTCAATTTCCCAACCAATATTTTTTTTATCTAAATGTTTCCAAGGAGTATTATTACTAAGTATTAAACCACAACCTGCAGTTAATGCTTCAACAATAACATGACCATAGTTTTCATGTAAGGTTGGTAAGAATAAAAAGTGATATTGAGAAAGAATCTTGTTAACGTCAGAAGGGTTTATTTCACTAATATATTTGGCATTTACATTATTTCTGTCAATAAAGGACAAACACTCATTCCAATAATCTTGATCTTCTATAGAACCATATATACTTAGTTCAACAGTGTTGTCTGCAACCTTTTTTAAGGTATCAATTGCATACAGTAGATTTTTTTTTGGAGATATTCTAGAAAAGAAAACCAATTTGAGTTGATTGGGGAGTTTTTCGATGAGATGATTGGTTGTTTTTATGATTGCAATGTTTGAAGCAATTTGAACAGCTACTTTGTTTCCGAAAATAGTTTTAATATCTTGTGCTTCTTCAACATTGGTAGCATGCCATGTTACATTTTTATACAATCCAATAAATTTTGAAATAGTAAGGAACAATTTCTTTTTTATCGGTTTTAGAGATAGAGCACCTTTACCTAACATACCTCTGGGGGCAATAATTATTTTAGAAGCTAGTTTCAATTTTTTAATTGCTCTGAGCGGATCGATGGTGTAATTTTTTGAAAAAACACTATTGAAATAAATACAAGAATATGGATTGTTTTGTAGTTCGTTTTTAATAAAATCGATTCGATACTCAGGGGTTAAATAAACGATTGAATAATTCTCTTTTGTAATCCATTTATTCAATTCAATATTTTGATAGGAATTCAAGTCGTCGATATCTTTATCAGAGGTAATGATATAAAAGCTAAAATCTTGGTGTAAGGAATTTACCATGTTTGAAACCGACTTTATTGGTCCACCAGCTTTATAACCGGGTAAAAACCAATCGATAAAAATTAATATTTTTGGCTTATTCAAGCTGATAATTTTTTGTTTTAAATAATTTAATTCTAAATGTAAAATTTCTAATTCAATTATCACTTAATATTTTGGTATTTTCGTTTTTGGTAATACAATTTACAGATAATTTTTTAAAAACATACCCATTCGCTGTTAGCATTTAAATCATTGAAGTATGAAAGTAGTTTTTTTTCAACGTAAACCTAGACCTAATAAAAATTTTAGTTTAGAAATATTATTTGACCAAATCAGAGATAATTTACCTCAAGACATTAGTTGGAAAATAGAAATAGCCAAATATTATAGCAACGGGTTTTTTAAAAGGGTTTATATTGCACTTGAAGCCATCTTTAAACAAGGAGATGTAAATCATGTTACTGGAGATATTAATTTTTTAACTATTTTTTTAAAAAAAAGAAAAACAATATTAACGGTGTTGGATTTAGGGTTTATGAATCATCCTAATCCTATTGCAAGAAAAATATTACAACTTTTTTGGGTTCAGTTACCTGTAAAAAGAGCTGGATATATTACTACCATATCGGCAGCAACAAAAAATGAATTATTGAAATTTGTAAATGTTGACAAAAAAAAAATTAGGGTCATGTATATTCCTGTAGCAAAAGGAATGGAATACTCTCCAAAAACATTTAACACAATCACACCTATAATTTTACAAATTGGTACTAAAGAAAATAAAAACGTATTAAGATTAGCACAGGCTTTAAAAGGAATTGCCTGTCAATTAGAAATTGTGGGGGAGCTAAATCAGGAACAAATATCGACTTTAGTTGAGAATAACATCAATTATCACAATTCTGTAAACATAACAAACGAAGAACTCAGAGAGAAATATGGAAAAGCTGATTTGTTAGCCTTCGTTTCAACTTACGAAGGCTTTGGGATGCCAATAGTTGAAGCACAAATTGTTGGCAGACCCGTAATTACGAGTAATTTACTCTCTATGCCTGAAGTAGCAGGTGAAGGATCTCTTTTAGTTAACCCGTACAGTGTAGAGGAAATTAGAAGAGGTGTTCTTAAAATTATTGAAGATGAAGTATATAGAAATGATTTAATTGAAAAAGGAAGAAAAAATGCTATTCGTTTTTCTGTAGAAAAAATAACCAATCAATATGCAGATTTGTACAGAAGTATAGCAAATCAATAAAAAAGATTTATTGTCCTTCATCGTTGGTGGGCAAAATATTTTTGAATAACCAAATAATTCCAAATGATACTATTGATGCTTTAACAAGGTGATTTAAAACAATTACCAACTCAGTTTCTGCTTTCACTACTTGTAAAAATATTAACGGGATAAAGAATAACAATAGCGTTGTACTGTTCTGAAAACGAATGAGGTATTTCCAAAATATGGTTAATAACCAACCCCAAATAAACATAAAAATAAAACCTCCATTTCTACCATAATTTGCATAAGATTCACCTAAAATACTAATACCCATAGAGGTATCATCCCTAATGGATAGACCTGTAAATTTTCTAAAGTTTTCTCTACCACTTGCATTGGTTTTATTTTCTGAAAAAAAACGAGGTAGGAGAGAGGAAGTTATCGCTTCTTTTACGGTGCCTCCATTTGCAAATGGTTCGTGTTTTGGAACATTCTTAAAAATAGCTGATATGATCCAGCCTTGGTTCAATCTAACATTTAATTCATTGGCATCTTTTTCATTGGAAACAATACTATTGTTAAAAGCCGTATTCATAACCATCTCAGAAAATAACCCAATCGGATCAACAGCATCTGGCAATTGTTTTCTAAAATTTACCTTGATAGTTTGAATAACCGCTGCGCTAAAAAAGGCTGCAATAATAATAGCAATAGTATAGATTCGTTTTGTTTTATTTTTTATGGACCATATAAAAAACAGAAATACACTCCACAGAATTAAATTATGGAAGAATCCCGTTTTTATTGACGTGTATAATAACCACAGAATACTTAAATAGGCTAAAAAATTATATTTTCTGGATTTTTGAATTAATATGATACTGGCACCGACATATATTAAGTTGCTTAAAAGGTAAAATATAAATGCTAGAGATTGTGGTAAGAATTTACCTAAAGAGGTTGATAAAAAACCAATTGTAATAAACGCTACGGCATGATTATTATAGCTTTCGACGTTTAAGTTAAGAGGAGTGGGTTTAAAGTACGTGATAAAATAGTAGGGAATAACAAAAGCGAAATATAAAGGAACTACAACAGACATGTATTGATGTTCAGGTACATACATGTAATACTTTTGATCAGAAACAATAGTGGAATAATCAATATATGGGCCAACAATCCACTGTAAACCAGCAATCAAGTACATGATGTCTAAAATCGGTAAATCGTTACCTACTTTTTTTATTAATTGAAAGGCAACTAACGCGACTAAAATAAAACCTACAAGTGTTAAAAATATCATTAAGGGTAAAGTTATAAAAGGAAATAATTTATTTAATTAATGCATCTAAATATCCTTTAACGGTATTTTCTAACGAATAGTTTTCAATTTGGTGCAAAACAGCGGGTTTAAAATCGTGTCCATTCAATTTTTTTTCAATGAAGGTATCAATTCTTTGAGTTAAACTGTCAACGGAATTACTTTCGAAAATATAACCAGTTTTACCCTCTACAATTAAATCGCTGTAACAACCCACCCGATTGGAAACAATACATGGGATACCACCAGTCATAACTTCATTAACCACTAAACCCCATGTTTCAGAATATGAAGGCAAAACTAATAAATCTAATAAACTATAACCTTTATTAACAATTTCTGATTGATTCAAAAAACCCAGATATTGGTAATGAATTTGATGTTTTTCAATCAAATTAATCATTTGTTCTTTTAATGGACCATCTCCAATCAATAACAGATTAATTAAGTGTTTGTATTTTGATTGTATTAGAGCGTTAATTAATAGAAATGGATTTTTTATATCAATAAATTTTCCTACAAATCCAATATTGATAAATGAGGCATACCTATTGGGCATAATTTTCGAGAATTGCTGCTTAAAGAAATGTGTATTTACACAATGATAAGCAGGAAATAATCTTTTTTCGCTCACTCCAAAGTGTTGGTAGTATTTTTTGTTTTCGTAACCAACATAAAGAAAATAGTTGATTTTTCTCAAAATAGTACGAATGTAAATTTCTTTTGCAATCTTTTTTATAAGGTTGTTGGGCATCATTAGGGTAGAGTCACCTCTACAAAAAGAAGTAATATTGTTTTTATAAGTGTAATCAATGATTTGTTTCATTCCTTGTGGAAACCATCCGTTTATAATTACTGCATCAGGTCTCTCTTCGTCAAAAAGTATAGAAATCTCATTTCTGTCTAATACAATTCCATCGTATTTCGATGAGGAAGGATTTTTTGAAAGGTTAGTCAAATATTCATGTTCGTAGCCTTCTAATAACGGAATGTCCCATTCAAATTCTACTCCAAAACCAGCGTCGGCTTGTCCTTTTTTGGTTTGTTTTAATAAATAAATTACCTTTAAATTAATATGTTTTGATAGTTCGCGGTAAATGGGAACTTGGTATTGAATGGGGTGGGTGGCAAAGGTTAAAACTTTCATTTTATTAAAGTGATGGAATTTCGAGCATAAATTTATAAGCAGGAACAATGGTTATTTCAATATCATTTATTTTTTCTGAAAATTCTTCTTCGTAAGTAACAATAATTCCTTTTTTTACTTTTAAAAATTCGCAAGCCGAAATTAATCCTTTAATTTCTCTTTTTTTAGTATCAGCATTTTGTAACGAATATGAAATTTGGATGGGTAAAAACTTATTTTTTTGTTTTATAATAAAATCGCACTCAACCACATTTTTATAATAAGTTAATTCTTTCTCATGTTTTAAGAGTTCTAAAGCAATCATATTCTCAAGCAATTTACCTTTATTTTCAGAAAAAGAGAAATCTAAAGCGGTTAAAATTCCATTATCAATGGAGTATGCT
Source organism: Vicingus sp. (assembly GCA_036171675.1). GTDB lineage: Bacteria > Bacteroidota > Bacteroidia > Flavobacteriales_E > Vicingaceae > Vicingus. The sequence goes on from JAVHRO010000111.1 coordinate 10,665, forward strand.
TTTTTCTCACTTTTTTCTTGTTTAATTTCAGAAAAGTCAAATTTATTAATAATAATAGCAGTAAAAGTTGCTTTTATATGGTCTAAATACTCGTACAAAATGTTATTACTTATTTTATACCCCATTGATTTAATATCGTTGTGAATTTTATTAACAGATATAGGTTTAGTAATTTGTTCTAAAATTTTTTTTATAAAAAATTTTAATATGGTAGGATTTGAAATATCGTAACGTTCAATTAAATCTTTATAAATAATGGAGTTAAAGTAATCCTGAAGTTTTTTAATTTTTAGTTCAGTATCTAAATTATATATTTCAGGAAATCCACCATAATTTAAAAAGTGATCACAAAGCGACAAAATTTTAATTTTTTGTTTTGTTTCATACCAATTAGGATTTACTTGATTAAAATCTAAAAATTCTGAAAAACAAAGTGGATAAACAGTATAGCTAATAGTCCTACCTCGAAGTTCGGTGGCTATTTCGCTACTTAATAGTTTTGAATTTGAACCCGTTATATAAATATGAGTACTTATGGTGTCAAATACTCTACGAATAAATTTTTCCCAGCCTTTAATGTTTTGTATCTCATCGAAGAAAAAATAACAATCTTCTAGTTTTTGTTGAGGATATAATTCTCTATAAGCTTGTAAAATAATATCCAAATCAGCTTGTTGTAAGTTTAATCGTTCATCTTCAAAATTGATGTACAGTATGTTGCCTTTAGAAATACCGTTATCAATAAGTTTTTTTATTGTTTCGTAAAGTAAAAAAGTTTTGCCACTTCGTCGAACACCAACTACCGAAACAATTATTCCTGAGGTTATGGGTAATTTAATTTTCCGGTGATAACTGGTCTTTAAATTAGTAGCATGAAAATTAGAAATGATATTTTTTAAGATGTCTTTCATCACACAAATATACAAAAGTTCCCCTTATTTAACGAAATTTTTCATAAAAGCTTCGTTAAATAAACGAAACTTTTATTAAACATACACAAAATTAGTAGCTTTTCGGCAGAAAGTTAGTTTGAGTAATACTCGCAACCAAATCCGAAAAGCTATTTGGTTGCGGTATTTTTTTTTCGTCATTTAAAATAGAATTTAAGTTACCGGTAAATAGGAACTTGGTATTGAATGGGATGAGTTGCAAAGATGAGGATTTTCATGATTAATCCTTTTTATAAATTTTAGAATAATCAGGTTCTAGATCAGTAGAATAAAAGTCAACACCTAAGCGTTGAGTAAAGTTAATAATGGTGTCAATTTGTTTACTGGTTATATTGTTTTTCCAACTTTCAAGTTTATTCTTTTTACCACTACTATTTTCAAAAGAGCTTTTTGTAAAACTTTGTTTTTGAATAATTTTGTCCAATTTTTTTTCATCCCATTCTAGATGGTATCTATCTTTTATCTTTGACAGTACTTGATTAGGATTGAGTAACAAATCTTCATATGATGAAGTCACCCACTTTATATCGTTTTTTTTGTTTTTAATAGGTGTTAAAACGGTCATTGCCCATTCTGCAGCTAAACGTTCTTCAATACAGCTAATGGTGTCGAGAACTTCACGGTATGGTTCATAAAATTCTTTAAATTTTACCATGTTATAATTGTACTTGAAATTTGTTTTATGCCAGTCCCATGCTCCATAATTTAACTGAGAAGCAACAACGGCACATGGGTGTCGAACCAATAAAACTGGATTGATTTCATATTTATCAACTAACCATGGTAAAACATTATTACCAAAGCAAAATTTAAAAATAAAAGTCTCCGATTTTGATATTTTTGACAAATCATTAAATCGATAAAGTTTTAGGTTTACAATTTTTTTGGAGAACAATTGGTCGAAAAAATCTTTAGCATCACTCCAATCTTCATGTTCAGGGATGTATTGATGCCAACCCATCCCACTTTTTTGCCTTTCAGGATAAGCAAATGGATTAAAATTATTTATTTTATATTGGTTGTATACAAACAATGGCTCCCAGACTAAAGTTGCATTTGTTAAGGATTTAAGTGTTTCCGCTAACCATGTGGAACCTCCTCTGGGACTTGCAAATACAGATAAATTTATAGTTGTTTCATGCTTCAATTTATTATATCCAAATGGCTTTAGATAATAATAAAATTGAAGAGCCTCTATTATTTTGTTGGTCATAAACTATTTCTTATTATTTAAAAAATCTCTATACCAGTTGATGGTTAAATGAATACCTTGTACAACATTTGTTTTTGGTGCCCAACCTAAATTTTTATGAATTTTAGTGATATCAATGGAGCGTCTTCTAATGTTGTCAATATCCCTTTCTTCTGTATATTCAATATTAGATTTACCAATTTCATTGCTAATAATTTGAGCCAATTCGTTTACCGAAGTTTCAACAGAAGTACCTACATTAAACACATCGCCATACGCTCTAGGGTGCACAGCAGAGAGAATGGTTGCAGAAACAGCATCATCAATATACGTGTAGTCACGCGTTTGCTCTCCATCACCAAAAATAAGTAGTTTTTGATTGCTTAGCGCATTATGTATGAACTTGCCTAAAACGCCACAATATGGATTGGTTGGTGACTGACCAGGGCCATAAACGTTGGAATAACGAACACTTGAGGTTGCTAAATCATAGTTTCTATTATACATCAACGTATAATTTTCACCGAGTAATTTTGTTGCAGCGTAACCACTTAATACCAATGTAGGGTCATCTTCAGCAATAGGTAGTTTAATACAGCTACCATAAATGGAGGTTGAACTGGTGTAAATAAATCTTTTTAATTGCGGTAATTTGTTGTAACGGATGTATTCTAACATGTTTAACGTACTTTCGGCATTTACACGTAAATGAGAATGAGGTTCTTTTCCGCTTGAACTGATTTGTTTACAAGCTAAATGGAAAATATAATCAACGTCTTTAAAAAGAGGAAATAATTTTTCAGAATCCATTACACTAATTTGGTGTAGTTCCACTTTTGATAAATCGTTGCCCAAAACTTGTGGATGACTATTAGAACAATCATCAACTACAATTACGTTACATTTATATTTATTGAGCAATTCTTTTACAAGGTTATGACCAACAAAGCCTAAACCTCCAGTAACAAGCACTTTGCTGTTATTTATTTTTTGATAATGATTAATCATGTTTAATAATTTTTTAATTGCTGTGCATATTAATTTTTATACAATTCATTTATGATCAACTTTGGGTCGATTTCAATTTTAGAAAAGGCAAACCACTTTTTACCTAAATCTTTAAGTGATGCTCCAATGTGGTAAATTATCTTTTCGTCAAGTATTAAAAATCGATCATGCGATTTTGTAAACTCTTTTACTTCAATTGATTCGTACTGTTGACTATGTTTAGCTATATCTAAAGCTAATTGTTTGGTTATTTTTTTTGTAAAGATAGTTGTTTTTATCCCTTTTTTGTGTTTTGATAATAAAGTTAAAATAGTTTCATCAACATAATTATCAATTAAAATAATGGAGTTGTTGGCTTCTTTAATAAAAGAAGAAACCTTTTCATAAGCATCAAAAATTTGTCCGTCAAAAAAAATACCTTCGTGTGGAGGTAAACTTGTTTTAATATGAAAATCAACTGCTGCTGATTTTTGCTCTAGCGAGTAAACTTTGTTTTCTAGTTTTTCTATTCTTTGATTAATTGCATAACCTTTCAGCAAATAATCTTTTAATACTTTATTTGCCCATATTCTAAACTGAGTTCCACGTTGCGATTTAACTCGGTAACCAACGGAAATTATTACATCTAAGTTGTAAAGTAATATACTTCGTTTAACTTTACGTAGTCCTTCTAATTGAACTGTCAAGTATTCCTTGACAGTTGCTTCGAGTAATAATTCTTCTTCCTTAAAAATATTGTTAATGTGAAGACTAATGTTTTGTTTAGAAGAATTAAACAAGTCAACCATTTGAGCTTGAGTAAGCCAAACGGTTTCATTTTCAACTCTAACATCTAATTGAAAATTAGTACTATCAATAGCTTGGTAGATGATAATTTCGCCTTGATTCATTTTTTTACGAGTTCTTTAATCGGTGTTAATATGGATGCAGTCATTCCAAAGGCGGTATGTTTTAAAAACTTCTCATCATCTAACGGAATGGGTTTATAGGTATTCAAATTTCTAATTAATTCTGATATAGTTTGTACTAATTCATTTTTTTTATTTTTTGGTAATTCATCTAAATCGTTAGAATAACCAACAAGATAAGGATAATCAAACGATTTTAAAAATTGATAAGGAAAAGACTCTTTGTGTAAAAATGCAAAAAATGGTTGCTGTGATGCCACTAACCCCATTAATTTTGATGCAGCGTATTGTTTGCTCATATCGCCAAACAAAAACAACACATCCGAACTTTTAGTTATTTCTACCGCTTTTTGGTAGGTTACTCGATTGGGGTCTTCATGGATAATGTTATTAATTCCAAGTTCACTTATAAAATTAGATAAAGAGGGTTTTGCTAATCCTTCACCAGCATACGAAGTGCCAATAAAATTGACTTGAATGGCATTTTTTTGAGTAATCTCTTTAAACGCATTCAACACTTCATTAACTACCGGAAAAGAAGCCGACCAAACAGCCCCTATGTAACTAAATTCGATAAAATTTCGATGAGGTTTAATTATCGAAAACTCAAAATCAGAAATTTCAACACCATAAGGTACAGCTCTAAAAATATGGTTTTTTAAATTAGGATGACGATCAACTAAATCTTTGTTAATTTGTTCTGAAACGGCGTAAATATAAGAGGCGTGTTTGGTTACCCAGCCTTCTAATTTACGGGCTATCCATTGAGTTATTTTTTTCTTTAAACCAACTTTTTTAGAAGTATCAGCACTTACCCATGGATCAATAAAATCGATGGCATAATTGACTCCAGTAATTATTTTTATGATGGGAGCAATAATTAATAAGTACCAAGGTGGCACAGGGTAAATTATAAAGTTGGGTTGTTGTTTTTTACATTCTTTAATTAAACGAACAAACAAAAATGGGATAAACCGTAAACCTAAATCTCCAATTTTGAATTTCCGTGTAATTTTTTGGTTTAAACTTTTTAGGGTTATTAACTCAAAATCATTTCCGGTTAATGTTGTTAACCAATCGTCATTTTTCTCTTCTCTGTATTTGGAAAACGTAGTAAAAACGGTCGTGTTAAATCCTAATGATTTAGTATGTTTAACCATTAATCGGATACGCTGGGCTGGGGGTAAAGCCGATGGTGGAAAATGAGGAGCTATGATAAAAAGTTTCATCATTCAATCAGACTAGTTATTTTTTCATGAACTATATCAAAATCTACTTTCCAAATGAGTTCTTTTGCAACAAGTTGTGATTGTTTCTTAAAACCAAGTAATTTGGTTTGATTGTCAAATAATTCATCTAGTTGTTCAGCCAATTGATCAGCATTTCCAGCATCATAAATACATCCAACATTGTATTCATCAATAGTTTCAATAATTCCTGGCATGTTAGAAGAAACAACACATAATCCTGCTTGGATGTATTCAAAAAGTTTATTTGATGATGTAAGTCTTTGGTTGTCTTCTAAGGGTAATTCGGCAATTATTCCAACATCATAAGTTAATAACGATTCAACAATGTAATCTGGGTGAGCAGGTTCAATAATAGTTATTCGATTTTTAATATTCAACTTTTCTATTTCAGCATCAATGAGTTGTTTTTGAATGGAGTTGATGTTACCCTGAAGAGTAAGATGCACCGGATTTTTTGTTTTTGAAAGAGCTTCAATAATTACACTAATTCCTCGAGAATTATAATTGATGGATAGCCCATGCCAGATTACTGATAATGAATTTGGTTTGGATTTTTCTTCAGGGTATTTAGCCACCCTTTTAAAGGGTAAATTTCGTAACCTAATTACATTTTCAATTGCATATTTTTTCTCAATTGCCTTTTTCATTGCTGTTGTGGTCGAACAAATAATGTCAGCATGTTTAATATAATCGTGTTCAATTTTATTAATCCATGCTCCTTTAAATGTTTTGTCATTAGCATATTGACCCGTAAAGTATTCTTGCGAATCAAAAACAAAAATAGTAGCTGGTTGCTTTTGTTTTAGTAATGAGGCATATTTTAAATTATCGACTAAGTTGATGTAAATCACATCAACTTTAGGAGTTTTATTGGAATTAGAAACATATAGCGATTTGTTTAACAATTGCATTTGCTTTGTTTCTATCATTAACTTTTCAAACATAAGCTGATGAATCTTTTGCGATATACTGGCAAAAGCCCATCGTATTTTCGATTTTAAAGTTCGTTTGCTTATATCGATTTCAATAACATTCCAATCTCTAGTTTTAATAAAATTGATGTATGTTTCGCGATTAACTAAACCAACCACTGGAGTAAGAATGTGAATGTCCCAACCCTTTTCATGTAAATAATCGGCGGCTTTTACTAGCCGAGGATTATAAACAATTTCGTAAGAAGAAATAAATAGAACACTCTTTTTTAACATGTTATAATATCAATGATTTTTTTAGCTGCATTACCGTCTCCAAATGGATTTTGACCTGTGGTGAGACTATTATAATAATTAGGGTCAGAAAACAGTTTAGTTGTTTCCTCAACAATTCTTTCTACATTGGTTCCTACCAAAACACCAAACCCTGCACTTACTACTTCTGGTCGTTCTGTAATATTTCGCAATATTAACACAGGTTTCTTAAAATAGGGAGATTCTTCTTGTATTCCTCCAGAATCGGTCCAGATTATTTTACTATTGGCCATGTGTTGCAATAAATCAAAATAATCTAAAGGGGGTAATAATTTAACTTGTTTTAAATTTTTTAACTCTAGTTCAACCACCAATTTTACATTTGGGTTGGAATGAACAGGCCAAACAAACTCCACATCATTTTTGAGTTTAATAATTTCTTTTATTGCTTTACAAATGTTAAGCATCCCTTCACCATGATTTTCTCTTCGATGCGCAGTTATTAAGATTTTGTTTGGATTTACATCTTTAGAAATCTTTATTTTTTCTGCAATAATTTGAATGGTATCAATTACGGTATTGCCAGTAATAAATATTTTTTCTTTAGCTATTTTTTCAGCAATTAAATTGTTTTTTGATAACTCAGTGGGAGCGAAGTTGTATTGAGCAAATAAAGAAACCACTTTCCGGTTAAATTCCTCAGGAAATGGTTGGGTTAAATCAAAACTTCGTAAACCTGCTTCAACGTGAGCAACATTAATACCCATGTTAAAACACGCCATTCCCGTAGCCAATACGGTACTAGTATCTCCTTGGATAAATACTAAATCTGGTTTTATTTGAATAAATAAGTCTTCAATTTTCAATAATACAGCCGATAAAGTTTTATTAATAGTTTGATTGGGTTGCATTACATTTAATTCATAATCAGGCGTTATTTCAAAAAACTTTTCAAGGGGTTTCAACATGTCGATGTGTTGACCAGTATTCACCACAATTGTTCTTACTGAAGATGATTTTCTTAATTCGTAAATAAGAGGAACTAGTTTAATAAGCTCCGGGCGAGTTCCATATGTTACAATAAATTTTTTCATTAATGGTTGCTTAATGTACAAATGTATTAAATTCAAATAATCTTTTTTGGTAAATGGTTGAGGTGGTTTTCTATTTCTTGATTTTATTAAAAATCATCGACAATTTTTGGGTGTTAATTTTTCTATCAAATTCCTTCAAATAATTTACATCGTACAATAATTCATGATTTATGGTTAGTATTTTTTCTAATTCTTCACAGCTTTTTTTAATGTCATCAGGATCAAAAACAAAAGCAATTCCACATTTTTCTAAAAAATATTTTTGTGAGCCATTACAAACAAAACCTAATATTGGTTTGCCTAAAGTTAAATAATCAAAAGTTTTAGATGCTAAAGCATAATCTTCTCCGTTTTCAATTTTAAGGGAAGTCGATAAGCAATAATCAAAATTTTCAGCAAGTTCCTTTGATTTTTCATAATTAACTTTTCCATGAAAAACAAAATTATCATTCAAATCAAATTCAGTTATCATTTTATTTAACCACACTTTCTCTGTACCAATATAATGGAACACAATTCTTTTTTTTAATTGAGAATTTATATTAAAAATTTCTTTTAAAGTTCTAAAGAAATAATAAGGTGATCGGTATTTATAATCTTCTTTACGTGGTATAAATTGGAACATTCTATGTGGTGGCTTTTTATACCATTTTTTAAAAATAGTATCATGAGATTCTGGATTATAATAAAACTCACCCATGTATCCGATTATTATTTTTTCCTTATTATTGTTTGAAACTACTGGATTATTGAAGTCAATTTCACTTTGCTCAAAACCGTTTGGAATAACATTGAACTTAGTTTTATTTATTTCAGGATGATACGTTATAAAATCATTAATAACTTGGCTTGTTACACTAACAATAGAGGAGGCAATATTAAAGACTCTTTTTTCTTCTTTGTGGGTAAAATAGTAATGAAACCAACTAATGTAAGCACTAGTACCCCATAAAGCCCAATGGTCTCTCATATCCATTACTAAAGGTATATTGTATTTTTTGGAAACATTAGCAGCAATTGAAGCAACTCCAAAAGGTGGAGCGGTTGCATACATTAAAACAGGTTGGTACTGTTTAATAATGGAATCAATTTGCTTCGTAACATTTTTACCCCAATAATTTTTAATATGGTCTGAAACTGAAAAATAATGGTGAACAAAGGATTTAAACTTACTTTTATAAATGCTATCGAAATTACTGGTTGGAATTCTTATAATAACAATATCTTTTGGAATTTCTTCTAAAAGTGAATAATCAATTTTAGCAGTTTTAAAAGTTCTAATTCCGCTTTCAATATCAGTGGTTATTACTATTGGATTATAGCCGAAATCTCTTAAATATTTTACAAATTTTGCAGGACGTATTGAGCCAGTAGTTTGTACAGGTGGGAATTCATATGCAAAGAATAAAACATTTTTCATAATTTTTTATTTCAATCTATTGCCAATTGGCTGTAAAAATTTTAAAATAGGGTAATCTTTATATACCGATTGCTCCATTTTAAAATGCTCATGTTTTTGTATAGGGCGTAACATAATTTCATCAAATTCATTTTCTGTTAATCCTAATTTTTTTATAAAATAATCTTTGTCTTGCTGCTGAAGTTCGGCTGTATATGGATTTTTTGATAATTCAACCAATGCTTCCTCTTTTGTAATTTGCCCAGAACAAATTAGGTTCGATAGGTGGGCTTTTCTTTTGTCAACATTAAATTTTTTTGGAAGGATGTATCCTTGGTAAAATCGTGTAAAAACAGATTCAAAATGTTTTCCTCCATAATATTTCCAACCCAATTCATTAACAATAAATTCCTTCACAGTTTTATAATTATAGTCAATATAGTTCAATATGTTAAAGTATTCTAAATTATAAAACTTTTTATTGATAAAACGCTGCCATTTGCCAATATTGGGTATTGTTTTTAATTTTCCTGAACCATATTTTTGATGTATATCTAATAGATTTCGTAAGTCAAATTTATTTTTAAAATACCAGGAGTTGGGCAGAACAGTTTCTGTTACAACATTGTTGCCCGAAATAACATACTTAATTTTATTTTTTTGTGCTATTTCAAATAAAGCAGCAAAAATAAATTGATCGGTAGGTACTTCAATATCAATTACCGAAGCTTTAAAATAGGCCAATTGAATGTCTTTAAAACTATCCCAATCAATCACATAAGTATATAAATCGATTCCTAACTTATCTACTAAATTTTGAATATTTTGAACCGCAATTTCTGAGTTCCAGCCATTATCAAAGTGAACTGCTAATGGGTTTAGTCCCATTTTTTCTTTTACGTAATAAGCTAAATAAGTACTGTCAACACCACCACTAACACCAATAATGCAATCGTATTTTTTACCTAATGAACCTTTTTTAATTTTAGCAATTATTTCGTTAATCTTTTGTTTTCCTAAATCTCCTGTTAAAACAAGTTCTTTCTCCACTTTATCGTATTGATGACAGTGGTTGCAGACTCCATTTTCATCAAAAATAATCTCAATATCGGTAGTGTCCATTATGCAACGTGTACATTGTTGGTATTCCCTCTTTTTAATTATTTCAGTAGTCGTATTTTTCATTGAATAATATATTTTAAAAGTTCTTTACAAATAGTTGCACAGGCATTTCCGTTGCCGTATAAGTTAATATCAAAGTTACTTTCTTTTAAAACCATCTTTTGTACTGTGCTAATTATTTCGTTTTTATTAATATTTGAAAGCATGTTTACCCCATTTTCAACAAGTTCTACCCATTCGGTTTCATCTCTTAAGGTAACACAGTTTTTTTTAAAGAAAAAGGCTTCTTTTTGTAAACCACCACTATCTGTAATTACCAATCTACAGTGTTTTAATAATTCAATCATGTCAAAATAACCCACGGGTTCAATTATCTTCACTTTTACCTCAATATTTAAAGCCTCAATTTTACTTTTTGTTCTAGGGTGTAATGGAAGAAGAATTGGAGTGGTTTCGTGTAACTTGTTTAACGATTCAATAATACATGCTAACCGTTCTGGATCATCTGTGTTTTCTGCACGATGTAATGTGCAAAGAATAAAATTATTGAAATGTAGCGATTTAACTATTGTAGATTTTTTGGCTGATTTTTTTGCGTAAAAAATGGCAGCATCCTGCATTACATCTCCTGCATTAATAATTTTACAATTAATAGTTGAGTAACCTTCGGCGGTTAAGTTTTTTACAGCTGTTGTTGTTGGGCAAAACAAATAATCAGAAATACGATCTGTTAATATTCTATTTACCTCCTCAGGCATGTTCATATTAAAACTACGCAAACCTGATTCTACATGTGCAACCTTAATGTGTAATTTTTTTGCAGCTAAAGCACCTGCAAGTGTAGAGTTGGTGTCGCCATAAACCAGTAATAAATTGGGCTTTTCGATGAGTAAAATTTCTTCAATGCCTTCCAACATCCTTCCAGTCATTGCACCATGCCCAACATTGTTAATGTTTAAATTGTATTTGGGAACAGGTATTTCCATTTCATCAAAAAAAACAGCACTCATGTTTTTATCATAATGCTGCCCAGTATGCACAATAATTTCTTCAATTTTGTCGTGCTTTAAAAATGCTCTACTCAAAGCTGCTGCTTTAATAAATTGTGGGCGAGCTCCAATTACCGTTATTATTTTTAGTTTTTTATTCAATTTTTTTTTTATTTAAATTCTTTTTCTGTTAAAGAAACAGCGTAACTAATTATATTACAATTTAAAACCTTAAATTATTGTAACTAGAGTGTTGTTTTCTTGGTTGATTAAACATTTAGATGCTTTTTCCTATAGTATTCAAATTTATCACTTGGTATATATCCGTTGTATTCATATTTATTTTTAAAAGGGATACACTTATCCGTTTCCAAATTCTTTATTATTTTTGCAGGGTTACCAGCAATTACACAATGACCATTCGGAAAAGATTTTGTTACAACACTCCCTGCCCCAACTATTGTAAAATCACCCAATATTACACCTGGCATAATCATACTCCCAGCACCTAGCCAACAATATTTACCAATATTAACGGTCTTCTCAATATGTATTCTTGTATCATACATATCATGATTTGCACTAACAATTATTACGTTGGATGCAATTTGGGTATAATCTCCAATATAAATTTTCCCTTTTCCTTGTATGTAACAACCTTTCATCAAACCAGGGCAGGTGTCTATACCTGCATATATATTTTTAGGATTCACTATTGTACTTGTATAATGAACTGGCCAATAAGCTTCCTTATTATTACCAATATTTAATATTTTATGTACGAGCCACAATTCAAAACTAATCCTGCATTGATAATCAGACGTTTGTCGAATAAAATTAAAATAAGGCAATTTGGAAATGATTACAATAGGAATTTGTAATGGTTTCCTGATGAAATATCTTATTCTGTTTAGCATTATTTTTTTGAAAAGTGATAGCATCTAAATAAATAAGTGATGTATATTAAACAATACGATAAAGAGAATAAAAATAATATTGTTTTAATATTACTTTTTAGAACATATCCAATATAAAAACTACTGGCCACCAATGCAAATGAAATAATATGCAAAATCATGTCTTCGTCTTGTTTGTTTTTTATTACATACATGTATGATAATGGGCTAACAATGGCCTTTAAATAAAACATAGGGATTAATATTTGCACATATTCGCCAGCAGTAGTCCATTCTTTTCCAAATACAAAACCAAAAATAATGGGTGAAAAAAAGGCTAATAAAACAAAAAAAGGCAAGATGGGTAATGCCATCATTTTAAAAGTATTGATAAAAAGTTTTCTGCATTCTCCAGTTTCGTTAACTTGCTCTGCTGCTTTTTGGGCAAAAACATTGCCCACAGCCCCAGTAATAAAACTGATGGGCAAACTCACCATCCGTTTACCATAGTTGTAATGACCAATAACAGATGTGTTATAAAAAGCATTAAAAAAATAAATGGGCAATTGATCTGTCCAGCCATATAAAAATTCGGTAGGTATAGAAAATAGCGGAAATTTTTTATATTTCAACATTCCATTTTTAATATCGCTCCAATCAATATTTTTTTGTTGAATTCGTATTTCTTTTAAAAAAATAATTTGTGAAACAAAGAGGGTGATCTGTCCTATAAAAAAACCTATAAACAAACCTTCATAGCTTTTAAATAGTATGCCAAATGCAAGAGAGCAAAAAACAGTTGCAATTGTAGATGCAATTTGGCTCGTGGATATTATTTTGTAATGTCGGTGTTTGTTTAGTATTTTGGTTTGTACAGTAGTTATTCCACTTAAAAATACGGTTAAGGGAATAAAGTATAACCAATATCCCAGTTTTGCATTTACAAAAAAGGAAATTTCAAAAATATACAATATCAGAATGATTGCAATAATTAAAAAGGTGTAAAAGAAAGTTAATAAATAACAAATTGCAACGATATTATCCTCTTCCTTTTTAGTGCTTGTTTGTAAAATTGCTTGAGTGTACTGTAAATTTACAAATACTATTAAAATAGGTGTAATGCTCATGTAAATTCCTAGCAAGCCATAATCGGATGGAGCGTAGATTCTACTCAATACAGGAGCCATTAAAATGGGGATAATCTGGCTTATAGTTGTGCCGGTAAAGGAGGTTAAAATATCTTTTAAATAGGGTGTATTAAACTTGTTTAATATGATTTTCATCGATAATTATGATTTTTTTGCCTTCCGTTTATTCGGTTCTTCATCATAATAACCATGCCCGTAGCCATAACCATAGCCATAACCATAGCCATAACCATAGCCATAACCATAGCCATAACCATAACCGAATTTTTTTACTTTAATATCATTAATAATAATGCCCAAGTGATTGATATCTTTTTTCTCGAAATGTTCATTGATTAATCTTAAATGACCTTTGTTGGTGTAATTTTGTCGAACCACATAAATGTTTACGTCGGCATGTTTCGCGAGCATCAATGCATCTGAAACCAACCCAATAGGTGGCGTGTCAATAATAATTACGTCGTATTGGGTTTTTAAGTAAGCAATCAAAACATCCATTTCTTCACTGGCCAACAATTCCGAAGGATTGGGTGGGATAGGGCCAGAAGAAATTAGGTGCAACATTGCAAATGATGTTGGTTGTATAATGTCTTCAATTTTTTTGCTATGAGCTAAATAATTGGTTAACCCAATTTCATTACTCAATTTAAAATCAGCAAAAATTTTAGGCTTTCGCAAATCTGCACCAATCAATATGGTTTTTTTACCCAACAGTGAATAACTGGTAGCTAAATTCATGGAGCAAAAGGTTTTTCCTTCGCCACTTATTGATGATGAAAGGATGATGCAGCTCTGTTCTTTTCCTTTTACCAAATACGAAATATTAGCACGTATGGTCCTAAACGATTCAGCAATAACAGATTTTGGCTGGTCAAACAACACCAAATTGTTTTCGTAGGTATTGTGACCAACTTCTCCAATTACGGGAATGTGGGTAGTCTTTTCTAATTCTGATCTACTTATAATTTTATTATTAATTAAGTCCAAGATAAATATTAAACCAAATGCAATAACTAGGTATATTAATATGTTTTTTAAATAAATATCGCTACTTTTTTGACCTACATATTGCGAACGATATTCGCTCGCATAATCTAGTATTTTTGCCTTGGGCACATTAGAGGCTTCTGCAATGCCAGCATCCGAACGTTTTTGTAATAAAAAAGTATAAAGCGTATTGTGTATGGCATAATCGCGTTGTAAAATTACATAGCCACGTTCAGCTTCAGGAATATTGGTTAATTTATTGTTTAACAATTCAATTTGATTGGTTACAATTTTAATGTCATTCTTTTCTTTTTGAGAAAGCGAACCTAAATTGTTTTTTAAAATTTGTTTTTGTACTTCAATGTCCTTATTCAATTTAATCCATTTTTCACTATCAGCGGTAACATCATATTTTAGGCTAGTGCGTAACGAATATTTTTGAATAAGGCTCAACATCATATCATACAACGAACTGTTTCTATCGATAAAGTATGGAACCACCAAACCTTCAGCATCGTCGTTATTACTAATGTAGTCGATGGTTTGAAGGTAAAAGGTTTGAGAAAATTCCAATTCCATTTTCTTTTTTTCCAATTCGGTTAATTGTGGGATCACTTTTTCACCTTGCAAATCAATACGTTCAGTATTGCTTTCGGTTTTAAAGTTTTTTAATCGGTATTCTGATAATACCAACGAGTCGTGGACTTCTTTTAACTGTTGATCTACAAATTTTATGGTATTGGTGGCTATTTTATTTCCCTCTTGTAAACCATAATTAATATAGGTTTCAGCAATTTTATTCAATACATCTATTTCTTGATTTACATTGTTGCCAACAAGACTCAATAACAATATAGAACTTTCTTCATTTTCCAAATTAACTGAAATGTTGTCTTGGTATTTTTTTGCTAAAAAGTCGGTAGGATTGATGTAAAAAGCATATTTTTTCTTTAAATAGTTTTCTTGAAAGGGGTCATTCAGCAATAGCTTTAATTTAAATCCATCCAGCAAAATAGATTGATTGTATTTGTAAAGGTTTTGCTCCAGGGCTTCAAAATCTTTATCCGTACTTAAAAAAAAGCCATTTTTAGTCAATTGAACAAAATATTGCTTAGAAAAAATATTTTTGTCAGTAGTTGAGTCAATATCAATAGTAAATGGAGAAGATTTGTACAATTCTGTTGATTTAATGTTCCCAATATCGAGATAAGTTACTTTAATATCAGGTAGTTGTTCAATTACTTGTTTCATTAAAGAGAAAGACTTAATAATTCCTACTTCATCAATTAGTCGGTTTCTGGAGCTCACCAATTCCATACCGGGTAAAAAATATTCCTGCCCCCATGATGAGTATTCATCTTTTACAATAATTCTACCATCTACTTTGTATTGAGGTACTAAATAACGTACTTTATAATAAGAAATACCAAGCCCAATTCCTAACGCAATTAATATAATATACCAATAATTAATGGTTAACAACAAATATCGTTTAATAATGTCGAAGTCTAATTGATTGGCTGATGGTTTGTTCATTTTTTATTAAAAAATTTGCTCAAAAGTAATTGAAAACTTTTAATTCGTAAGTATTAATGTTTTAAGTTTACCCTTTTACTATAATTAACCCATAGTGCATTTGGAAGAAAATTTATCCATTCGAGTGCATTTCACGATTAAAATGAGTGAAATTTGTATCGAGAATTACAATTTTGATTAAAAAAAGTGTTGTTCTCGATAATTTTCTTTCAGAAAAATCGAACGGACACTTTTTTTATATTAATTTCCCATAAATGCACTACGGGTTATAATTACTTTTGTAATTTGGCATAAAACTAAAACGATTTTAATGTTGGAAAGGTTTAAATTAGATAAAAATTTTAAATTTTTACTCATTTTTTTTGTAAAAGGCTTCCTATTATTTATTTTGTGGGAGTTATTTTATGAAGGGTGGTTTATCAATACCAATTGGGTAAATAAAACACTCATTCATCACTTAGTGAGGGTAAATAAATGGTTACTCGATTTTTTTGGCTATACTACATTTAATTACGAAGATATTATTGGTATTGATGGTTCACATGGCGTTTTTATTGGTGATCCTTGTAACGGATTAAGTTTATTCGCCTTATTTACCGGATTTATTGTGGCTTTTTCAGGTAAAATAAAATATAAAATTCCTTTTATTGCGATGGGAATAGTGGTTATTCATGGGTTAAATATTGTTCGTATTTTTGGATTAACGCTAATGGCAAAATTTAGCCCACAAACACTTGATTTTAATCATAAATATACCTTTACCTTTTTTGTTTATGGTGTAATTTTTTTAATGTGGATGTGGTGGGTGAAGAAGTTTGCTAAAAAAAAATCAGCATAGAGGGCTTGAACTTCGATATTTTATACTAAGATGACCCGTTTTGCATTTAGAAGAATTTTTAATAAAAAAGGTGTCAGTTCGAGTTTTTTCTGAAAGAAAAAGTATCGAGAACACACCTTTTTTATTAAAAATTTGTATTCTCGATACAAATTTCACGATTGAAATGAGTGAAATTCACTCGAATTGACAAATTTTCTTACAAATGCACAACGGGTTAAGATGTTTTAATTGAATTAGTTACTAAATTTAAAATTTCAAATTCATGACCTTACTCAAAAATAAATCTCTTCTATGGCTCGCTCTCGGGACATTGGTTTTGTTTGGGTTGTCATACCTACGGGAAGGCTTTTTTTTAAGTCTAAATGGTGTAATATTAAATAGCCCGTCTAGTAATGCTTATTTTGATAACTTACTTCCCTATTTTAAACAATTAGACCTAAAATTTTTAGTACAATTAAAATGGATTGGAACGATGTTGTTTTCGCTTGCCTTTATGAGTGTCACATTATTTTTTTTATATAAGGTGTTTAATTCCAAAAGACCAACGATATTTATTGCGGGTTTATATTTTTTGTTTATCTCGTTGTCATTATTTGTTGGGGTATCTGCTTATTTCTTTTTCTCTTTTGATAAAGTATATAGCGTAATTCGAGAAATTTTTGGATTTATCCAATCCCCTTTACCTTTTTTTCTAGTAGCCCCTTTGTTTTATTTTTTAAAAATAAGTAAAAATTAATTTATCGTCTCCCTTCTCTTTTTATAAGAAAGGGACATTGTGTCATGCAGGAGGCAACTTGTTTAAGGTCTGTTCTGAATTTTACATTTTTGCTAAGTTCTAACAAGGTTCCTCCTGAACGACAAAAAAAAGTGTCACGCAGGAGGCAACGTTATCCTCCCTATATGTAATACTACTTAAAAAAATTGTTGTTAATACTCATTTTACATAACCTTTACAACCTTTTATGTTTAAAACACGTAATAGTTAAAAGATTTCTTATTTTTGAAACATCTAAACCAAATATTATGAAAAAAAATATACTTTTAAGTGCTCTTTGCACACTCCTTTTTGCTCCAATATTTGCTCAATCTCCAGGTGGTGTAAGTGCTGCTAGTAGTAATCAAATTTGGCTGGATGCCAATCAATTAACACTGAACAATGGTGATAAAGTTGCTTCATGGACTGATTTTTCTGGAAATGGAAAAAATGCAACTCAGGCTACTTTGTCTAAAAGACCAACTTTTTCTACCAATCAGGTAAACTCAAAACCAGCTATTACGTTTAATCCTGCAGTACAAACATCATTAATTACATCAGCTATTTCAGGGTTAAACACCAACCAACAAACAGTTTTTATTGTCTCAGAAGGTTCGGCAGCAGATCATACGGGTTTTATTTATGGTACTAATTATTCGGGTCATTTACAGTTTTCAGGAATGTATCGACAATCAACAATAATTAAATCTTTTACTAGAAATACCTTATATCAAGTAAAAGAGAAAGTATTTTCTAATTTAGCTTCCTACAATATAGTTTCTAATTTTTGGAATGGGTCTTCTTTAAGTGTTTATAGAAATAGCACTTTATTAGGCTCTGTTCTTGGTGCTGATTGTAATCCAACTGGGCATTTATCTTGTGTAATAGGAGCAGACCCTTCTAATCCTGGAAGGTATGGTTTTAATGGTAAAATTGCTGAAATCATTTGGTATTCATCAGTTTTAAATTCTGCTGAGCATAAAATTGTAAATAATTATCTTGCAGCAAAATATAATTTGGCTATTTCAAGTGATATTTATGCTTATGAGGGAACACATGGTAACAATTTAATTGGAATAGGGCAAGAAGCGGATGGTAGCAACCTAAGTGCTAAAGGAATTTCCACACTTCAAATGAGCAACATGTCAACTCCTGGTAATGGTGATTATGTGTTAATTGGTGACGATGGGGTTGGCTTAAACCCGTTAAATAGTATTGATGTTCCTGCTGTTGGTTGGTCCAGGTATGGTAAAGTATGGAGGTCGGATATTACTGGAACTCCAGGTACTGTTGATATTACGTTTGATTTATCAACTTATTCAATTGGTTTCCCAGATAGTTATGTTTTGCTGGTAGATGGTGATGGCGTTTTTGCTGCAGGTGCTTCACCTTATGCAGGGGTGTATGATGGAGTTTCTCAAACGGTTACATTTACTGGTGTTACCTTAGCTGATGGTAATTATTTGACTTTGGCAAATAATAGCCTTAATATTCAAAGTACTGGAATAACTGCCGATTGGCATACCACTACCACTTGGAATTGTGGCTGTATTCCTGGTTTAGGCTCTCATGTTGAAATTATGAATGGCCACACGGTAAATATCAATGGTCAAAATGCGAATACAGGTAGTTTAACTATTACAGGAACTTTAACATTTTCAAGTACGGATACCTTAACGATTAATCAAAGTTATATTAATACAGGAACGTTAACTGCTGGAGCGGGTGCTGTTTCATTCACTTTTACTGGTGGAGCACAAACCATTGATGGTACTCAAGGATTTAATAATTTAATTATTGATAATACCAGTGGAGTGGCTATTGCCTCAGGTACATCTACCATTCAAGGTTTCTTAGATGTAAAAACCGGTTCAAGCTTTTCTACCAACAATGCGTTAACCATGCTATCTAATGCTGCTGGTTCAGGTGCCTTTAAAAACCCTAGTACAGGAACCATTGTGGGTAATGTAACGGTGCAACGGTATTTAAATGAAGGTGATTCATGGTATTTATTGGCCTCTCCTTTAACTAATGCTACTATTGAAGATTGGAACATGGAAGTAGAGATGCAAGGATTTGCTGGAACAGAATGGCCTACAGCAAATTATAGTTCTGTGTATTATTACACAGAGACATTGACTGGTCCTACACAAGATAATGGTTATCAAATACCAACCAATACTTCAAATATTACGACTAATACTAGAGGATATGATATTTATATAGCTACCGACGGCCTTGGTTCTGTACCTCGAATGATTGATCAAACAGGGGCTCCAAAATTAGGAGATGGCATTGTTATTAATGGAACCTATAATGCTAACATTGGTGATCCTTCAAAAGATGGCTGGAATTTGGTAGGAAACCCTTATCAATCGCCAGTAAAATATGCCAATGTTACCAAA
The DNA here is from genome assembly GCA_036171675.1 of Vicingus sp. Classification (GTDB taxonomy): domain Bacteria; phylum Bacteroidota; class Bacteroidia; order Flavobacteriales_E; family Vicingaceae; genus Vicingus. The sequence goes on from JAVHRO010000111.1 coordinate 30,328, forward strand.
GGAGGAAGTTATGATGTGGCTTATAGAAAAATAGGTACTGGTGGCTCTGCAGCAATAAATGGTGTAGACATGATTTCACCTGGAGAAGGTTTTTGGTTGCATTGTTTAGGTGGGCCATGCTCACTAACATTTGATGCAGCTGATGTGAATACTACCAACATTGATAACTACAACTTAAAAACAGTACAACAACAAGAAATGGTTATTAAATTAAATTATGATAATAGTTACGATGAAGTGTTGTTAGGATTTAACGAAAATGCTACCAATAACTACGATTTAGGTTTAGATGGTTATAAATTGAATAATTCGTTTAATTATAAACCGAACCTTTCAATTGTGAATCAAGAAAATCATGATCAGTATATTGGTATTTTTAATAAAAATTTCAATGATATTATTCCATTAAGAATTTACACTGAAAATCCTAGTGGTGTTGAGAAAAACTACTCATTATCTTTTGAGAATGTTGATTTTATCAAACAAAGAAATAAACAGTTGATATTGGAGGATAGACAATTAAATACCTTTACTCCAATTACAGAAAATATGAATGTTGATTTTACCATGTTTGATAACGTTACACAACCACGTTTTTATATTCATGTAAATTCTCCTTTATTGGTTTCAAAACAAGATATTACTTGCTATAATCAAAACAATGGTAAAATCACTGTAGAATTAGATGGCTCACAATCTGTAGATGTTATTTGTTATGATGAATTTATGAATGTTATTGCAACAAGAAGTCATGTGAACACTTCACAAACGATAAATAATTTACAGGCGGGAGCCTACAAAATTGAGGTGAATAATATGAGTATTGGAAATGTTTCAGATATTATTATCATCTCGGAACCGATGCCTGTTAATTCGACCTTTGACGTTACTATTTCAGAACAAATGTTAGATGGCTTTTCATCATCTACTAACCCAGAGAACATGGTGGTTAATGTTGGTCAGTTGTTGAAATTCAATAACTCTTCAATAAATGCAACTTCTAATGATTTTGATTTCGGTGACATGATTAGTTCAAACCTAGAATCCCCGGAACATATTTATTTTAATCCAGGACTTTATAAAGTTACTTTAACGTCTAAAAATGGAGCGTGTGAGTCAACTAGTTTTAAAACTATTCAAGTAAATGGGGCAACTTCCATTTCCGAAACCAACCTTTTAGATGCGGTAAACGTTTTGAATGTTGAGAACGATATTTTTGTGAATTTAAACAATCAAAACAATACAGGTAACGTGAAATTCGAAGTACTAAATGCAGTTGGTCAGGTAGTTTATTCATCAACAAAAGCAGTTGGTAATCATCACGTAGAAACTATACATTTGGATGAGGCTTCTGGGTTGTATCTTTTAACAATTGAAGGTTTTGGATATTCAAAAACAAAAAAAATCGTTCTTAATTAAAAAAAAATTATATTTGCATCCATTAATTAAGAATGAAAGAAGTTAAAAAATACATCAAGCCAATTACGTTACTGTTTTTTATACTAGTAACATTTAATATAGACCTATTAGCTGGTGGACCTCCAGGTCCTCCTGGTGGTGGAGGTGGTGGACCTCCTGGTGGTTGTTGGCCGCCTTCAACTTGTATCCCAATTGATGGAGGATTAAGTTTTCTTCTCTTGGCTGGAGCAGCGTACGGAGGAAAAAAAATATATGATACATCAAAAAATGAAAAGGCTGAATAATTCAGCCTTTTTTTATGCTATTTTTGTTGTATGATAACCATCATTAACTATAACGCTGGAAACATCAAATCCATTCAAAATATGTTGAAGCGCATTGGCGTGAAATCTTGCATTAGTTCAAAACCAGAAGAAATTGAACAAGCTGAGAAGTTGATTTTACCAGGGGTTGGGCATTTCGATTATGGTATGAGAAACTTGCAAGAATCAGGTTTGATTGGAGTATTAAATAAAAAAGTAGTAGCAGATAAAGTTCCATTGCTTGGAATTTGTTTGGGGGCTCAATTGTTAGGAAATAGAAGTGAAGAAGGTGTTTTGGCGGGTTTGGGTTGGATAGACATGGACATTGTAAAGTTTGATAAAGCCAAAATGGGGGAGAGTTTAAAAATTCCGCACATGAGTTGGAATGAGATAAACATAAAAAAAGATTCTAACTTACTCACTGGACTGGATAACGAATCCAGATTTTATTTTGTGCATTCGTATCACATGAAATGTAATGATGAAAATGATGTTTTAACCAATACCAATTATGGCTATGAATTTACTTCTGCTGTAGAAAAAGAAAATATTTTTGGTGTTCAATTCCACCCTGAAAAAAGCCATAAGTTTGGAATGAGGTTGTTGGAAAATTTTATCAATTTGAGAATTTGAAGATGTGTTAATTTGAAAATGAGACCATACGAAACTTCTAACCATATAAACTCATCACCTTGTAAAGTTTTTTAATGAGAAGAATACGTATTATACCGGTGTTAACTTTACAAAACGAGAAGTTGGTAAAAACCATTCGTTTTAAAAATCCTACCTACATTGGTGACCCTATAAATGCTGTTAAAATTTTTAACGAAAAAGAAGTGGATGAAATTGTAATTTTAGACATTACCGCTACTAAAGAAAAACGAGAACCCAATTACGCTAAAATTGAAGAAATTGCCAGTGAAGCTTTTATGCCGTTTGCTTATGGCGGAGGTATTACTTCGCTTCATCAAATAGAAAAATTATTTAAACTGGGCATTGAAAAAATTGTGCTTAACTCCATTTTAGCAACCAATATAAGTTTAGTGAGTGAAGCGGCTAAAATTTTTGGTTCACAAAGTATTATTGCATCCATTGATGTTAAGAAAAGTTTATTTGGCAAAAATAATGCCTATAAAATTTCAGGAACATCTAAAATAAATAAACCACTTATTGATTATGTTCGTCTGTTAGAACAAGTTGGAGTAGGAGAGTTGTTTATCAATTCAATTGATCGTGATGGAACCTATCAAGGTTATGATTTAGAACTCATTAAACAAATTTCTTCTTTAGTTAACCTACCCATAGTAGCCTGTGGCGGAGCTTCCAACATTGAAAGTTTTCTGCCTGCTATTCAAAGCGGAGCTTCTGCAGTTGCTGCTGGTAGTATGTTTGTATATACTGGAAGTACTCGTGGAATTTTAATAAATTATCCAAAACAAACTGATTTAGTAGAAAAAATTTACAACTTCTTGTAATTCAATACCTTTCTTTTAATCAATTCTTAAATTTATGAACAATTATTAATTTGGTTGTTTTCATGGGTTTTAGTCGGAAAATTTGGCTTTTTAGTCTAAATTGTTAATAATACTTTCGAATATCTCAAGGATTATTGTTATATTTATTATGGTGAATGGTGTGATTTGTTAATATTTTAAAGAATTGTTAATTAATAACTGAATATGAACGGGCAACTGTTATATTTAAAATTCGTCTACTATAAATTAATATACATTGAAAATGAAAAATAAAATTTTTGGTTTAGGATTTTTTTTACTTTTAAATGTGGCAGTTTTTGCTCAGCAAAAAGGTAATCCAAATAATGAAAAAACAATTTTCGAAAAACCATTACCTGGTCAAGAAATTACCCTGAAAATTGATTTATACAATTATGATTTAAATACCATTGGTCAATTGAAGGATGATTTATTTCAATTTGTTGGTAAAATTTCTCTTATTGAATTGGATGAGTTTAGAAAAGTATTGACCATTAAATACAACGAAAAAATGCTTGAAAATGATTTTGCTCGTGTGTTTTATGAAAATAAAGTTGATTATTTGCTAAAAACTAAATTAGATTCTAATATTTCAGAACAATAAAAACGATAAATATGAAAAAATTATTACTCTCTGTTATTGTCTCATTAGTTGTTGGAATTTCAAATTTATCCTATGGGCAAGTTTCTGGTTATACTTTTGCTCAAACGGCTCCAGCTTTTCCTCCTGCCATTGGAGGAACAACACATACTACTGGAACAACAGATTATGCTACATATTCCAATATACCACTAGGGTTTACTTTTTGTTATAATGGTGTTAATTATACGGCTATAAGTATTTGCAATGATGGATATATTGTTATGGGCTCATCTATTTTTGGAACAACTACACCAATAAGTTCTGGTAGTGAACATAATGTAATTGCTGCATTGGCTGCTGATTTACAAGGGTTGGCAACAGGTTCTTTAAAGTCACAAATGACAGGAGTTGCTCCAAATAGAAAGTTTACGGTACAATGGCTACATTATGAAAAATGGCTAGGAACTGATGACTACTCTTTTCAAATTGTACTTTCTGAAACTTCAAATCAAATTCAAATATATTATACTGCTACTACAATAGTTGCTTCAAATACTTTTCAAGTTGGTTTAAGTGGTACTACTAATGCCGATTTTAATAATAGAACTAAAGCTAATGCTACAAATTGGACGGTTTCATCAGCAGGGGTAGCAAATACTGATGTAATGTCAACTGGAGGTAATGCAGCAAGAAGTCCAAACGGATGTTTCACTTGGTCTGCCCCTGCTGCATGTTCTGGAGCTCCAGCTGCAGGTACTGCAACAAGCCCTGGTTCTGTTTGTAGTGGTGTTTCTTTTAGTATTCCATTAACCGGTTATACAGGTGGTTGCGGTATGTCATACCAGTGGCAATCGGCTTCTGCAATTGGTGGACCTTATACGGATGTTGCAGGACAAACTTCTACTACATTTACTGGAACGCAATCTGCCACTACTTATTATAGATGTATTTCAACTTGTTCAAATGGAGGACCATTTACAGCTACTTCAAGTGTTGCAACAGTTAGCATGAGTGCTCCATCAGCTTGTTATTGCTCTTCGACTGCTACTTCCACTTCAGATATGGATGTTACTAATATTACGTTTGGAACAATCAATAATACTTCTGCAACGGTTTCTTTAACTGGTTCACAAGGAAATGCCACTGGTACAGCTGGGATGTATAGTAATTGGACAGCTTCTACTGTTCCGGTACCTTTAGTAATGCAAGGTTCTTCAAATGCATTTAGTGTCACTATTGGTGGTACTGCATATAATCATCGTGTTGATGTGTATATTGATTTTAATCAGGATGGTGATTTTGCTGATGCAGGAGAATCGTTACCAATATTTGCATATGCAAATCCATTACTTCCAAATACAACTGCTTCGAGTATTTCGATTCCTTTAACTGCTACGCCTGGAGTTACCAGAATGCGTGTGGTTTGTGTTGAGTCATCTTCAACAAGCGACTGTGGCACTTATACATGGGGAGAAACAGAAGATTATAATATTAACATTACTGCTGCTGCTGCTTGTGCTGGAACACCAACTGGAGGGACTACAGTTTCATCAATTAATCCAATATGTCCTGGAGGATCAACAGTTTTATCTGTTACAGGTAGTTCAATTGCTACTGGGTTAACTTATCAGTGGCAGTCGTCTGTTGACAATTCAACTTGGACAAATATTCCAGGTGAAACTGGGTTGACGTGTACAGTTAGCCCTGCGGCAAATACCTATTACAGAAGAGTTATCACTTGTACTGCTAGTGGACTTTCAGCAAACAGTGTAGTTGTTTATGAAACGATTGGGTTAACAGCTCCATGTTATTGTTCATCGACAGCCACATCCACATCCGATATGGATATTACAAAAATTCAATTTGGTACTATTAACAATACTTCAGCAACCGTTTCGTTAACTGGTTCTCAAGGTACTGCAACTGGTACAGCTGGTATGTATAGCGATTGGACAGCATCAGCCGTTCCAGTACCTGCTGTACAACAAGGTTCTACTACAGCATTTACGGTTATTATTGGAGGTACTGCATATAGTCATCGAGTTGATGTTTATATCGATTTTAATCACGATGGTGATTTTGCCGACGCTGATGAATCATTTCCGATTTTTGCCTATGCAAATCCCCTTTTACCTAATACTACAGCATCAAGTATAACCATTCCAATAACTGCGTTGACTGGAAATACAGTTATGCGAGTGGTTTGTGTTGAATCATCTTCATCAAATTATTGTGGAACATATACTTGGGGAGAAACAGAAGATTATATGATTAATATTACTGCTGCTCCGGCTTGTTCGGGTGCACCTGCGGGTGGAACTATTGCATCGTCTGTAAATCCAATTTGCCCAGGAGGTTCAACTGTGCTTTCCATATCAGGTAGTTCTATAGTTTCAGGATTAACCTATCAATGGCAATCGGCACCAGCAGCAGGTGGCCCTTGGACTAATATTCCAGGAGAAACCGGATTGACATGTACAGTTACCCCGAGTGCTAACACTTACTATAGAAGAGTAACTAACTGTACGTTGAGTGGAGGTCTTTCTGCAAATAGTACTACTGTATATGAAACCATTGTACTTACTGCGGCATGTTATTGCGCTTCAGCGGCTACTTCTACATCCGATATGGATATTACTAAGGTTCAATATGGAACTATTAATAATACTTCTGCCACGGTTTCATTAACTGGTTCACAAGGTAATGCTACAGGTACAGCAGGGTTATATAGTAATTGGACGGCTTCTACAGTGCCTGTGCCAAATATTGCACAAAATGTTTCAACTGCATTTACAGTAATTATTGGTGGAACTGCATATAGTCATCGAGTTGATGTTTATATCGATTTTAATCAAGATGGTGATTTTGTTGATATTGGAGAAAACTTTCCAATTTTTGCTTATGCCAACCCTTTACTCCCTAATACTACAGTTGCTAATATTACCATTCCTTGTTCAGCAACTTTAGGACAAACTACTATGCGTGTGGTTTGTGTAGAATCTTCTTCTAGTAGTCCTTGTGGTACTTATACGTGGGGAGAAACAGAGGATTATAAAATAAATATAACAGCAGGTGGAGTTTGTGCTGGAACGCCAACCCCTGGTACTGCAGTAGCATCTGTTGCCACTATATCATCTTGTGCTTCTCCAACTTCTATAGTATCATTAACTGGTGCAACAACATCGTGCGGTATTACTTATCAATGGCAATCGGCTCCAGCTGCAGTGGGACCTTGGACGAATATTACAGGAGCTACTAATGCTTATTATATTTCAAGTCCAGCAACAAATACCTATTATCGATGTATTTTGACTTGTAGTGGGTTATCAGCAACATCGACTAGTGTATTGGTTAGTGTTACCATTTCTATTCCAGCAAATAATGAATGTAGTGGAGCAATTGCTTTAACTGTTAATTCAGATCAATCTTGTGGAACTGTTACATCTGGCACAGTAAATTGTACTTCGGCTTCAGCTGAAGCTAATACCTGTTACGGATCAGCAGATGATGACGTTTGGTTTACGTTTGTTGCAACTGCTGGCTCACACGATATTACCATATCTAATGTTGCAGGTTCTGTAACCGATATGTATCATTCTGTTTATGCAGGTACTTGCGGTGCCATGGGAGCACCTTTGGTTTGTAGCGATCCGAATACAAGTACAGTTACTGGATTAACAGTGGGTAATACTTATTATGTTAGAGTTTATACATACACCTCGACTCCTGGACAAACTACTACTTTTGATATTTGTATAGGAACACAACCAGGATGTAGTTCTCCTCCTAATTGTAATTTGAATTATACCTTATCTAGTATAGCACATGCTCCTGTAAGCTATGCAACTGGAACAACAGTAACTTTTAGTGATGATAAGTTCGCCCCATCATATACACCAATAGGTTTTAGTTTTTGTTTTGATGGTATTACTTATACGTCTTGTTTGATTTCATCTAATGGTTATTTGATATTCCCCAGTTGTTATTCTGCTGCTCCTTCAGAAACATCAGTTGCTCCAGGTGGTTATTCTCCATATTCTATTGATGGTCCAGCAATACCTAATACTACTGATGCTCCAAGAAATGCTATTTTGGCTCCTTGGCAAGATATTGACCCTGGCGTTGGAGGAACAACTCGATATGAAACCACAGGTTCTGCACCAAATAGAATATTTATAGTTAAATACGATAATATTGCCATGTTCGATTGTAATTCATCTAAATTTAGTGGACAAGTAATGTTATATGAAACCACTAACAACATTGAAGTACATATCAAAGAAAAAACCATATGTGCAACATGGAATGGTAGTGATGCCATTTTAGGATTACACAATTATAATGGTACTATTGCTGTTACTAATGCCGCTCATAATTATCCAAACAATTGGACAGAAACAAATAAGGGTTACCGATTTACTTCTAATTGTGGTGCAGCTTGCGCTACATTACCTGTAAAATTAATGTTGTTTACTGCTGAAGCCCAAAGGAATATGAATGTATTGCATTGGGTAACATCAACAGAAATTAATAACGATTACTTTGTGGTGGAATCTTCAACTAATATGATTGATTTTAAAGACATAGCTCATGTTGATGGTGCTGGTAATTCTAATTTAGAATTGGGTTACCAGTATGTCGATAATACCCCATTTGAGAAAGTTGTTTATTATCGATTAAGACAAGTTGATTTTGATGGAAAATGGTCATATTCAGATATTGTATCAGTAAAAAGTTTGACCGAAGGGGAAGTAAATATTTATCCAAATCCTGCTAAGGAAAATCTATTTATTGATGTTAATTTATCTAGAAACGAGACTTATACCATTAATTATGTTAATGTATTGGGAAGCGTTACAAAAGAGTATGTTGACATTAACGAGGATCAAAAAACCTACAAAATGAATGAATTTAATAATTTGAAACCAGGCATTTACTTTATTAAAGTAATGGATGGAAATAATCAAATGATTAAATACCAGAAAATAGTTAAAGAATAAAAGTTAAATTTATTTTATTCAAAAATTCTCTCCTTATGGAGAGGATTTTTTTTTGAATATTTTGTCATTTCGAGTGAAACGAAATGGAGTCGAGAAATCTTTATACAAAGTAGTAATTTGTTTTATTCGTTAGAAGATCTCTCCACAAGGTCGAAATGACAGTTGGTTTATTTTTTTTGTCATTTCGAGCGAAACGAAGTGGAGTCGAGAAATCTTCATACAAAGTAGTAATTAGTTTTATTCGTTAGAAGATCTCTCCACAAGGTCGAAATGACAGTTGGTTTATTTT
>JAVHRO010000111.1:39513-80489 GCA_036171675.1 Vicingus sp.
AATTAGTTTTATTCGTTAGAAGATCTCTCCACAAGGTCGAAATGACAGTTGGTTTGAGATGACAATGTCTCTATTTCAACGTTTTATCCATCAAATAAACTATGGTAGCAATTGCACCAGCACCCAATTCAAGTTCACGTTTATTAACTGCTTCAAAAACATCGGCATTTGAATGGTGGTAATTAAAATAGGCTTGAGAATTAATGTCTAAACCAATTTGCATCATTTCAGGATAATATTTTCTTAAGGGTGAAATATCAACACCACTATGGCCCTTATTAATTTTTAATAAATCGTAAGGAGCTAATAATTTTTGAAACTGTTTTACTAAGTTTATTTGGTCATCAGTACCCATAATGTCAAACCCCATTGGTAAGAAACCTCCTGCGTCACTTTCTATAGCAAGAATATGCTCCTCGTTGTTTTGTTTAGCCAATTGAGCATAAGCTTTACCTCCAAAATTTCCATTTTCCTCGTTCATAAACAATACGCAACGTATGGTGTGATTGGGTTTTAACTTTAAGGTTTTTAAAATACGTAAAGCATCAATACTCTGCACAATTCCAGCACCATCATCATGAGCACCTTCACCCACATCCCATGAATCTAAATGACCACCAAATGTTATTATTTTCTTGTCATTCCCTCTAATTTCTGCAATTATGTTGTAAGATGGAACATTAGAAAGTGTTTCGCAATGTAATTCCATTGATAAAATTACTTTTCCTTGTTTTAACCAAGCTGATAAATCATTTGCATTTTGAGTACTTATGGCGGCGCAAGGAATTACTTTTACGGAGTCGTCGAACATAGTTACCCCAGTATGTGGAAAATTGTCGGTAGGAGAGGCTAACGAACGAATAATTACTGCTTTAGCCCCCAATTTTGATGCTTCGTTAGGACTATCGCCTCTTAATGGAAAACAATGTCCGTAAGCGGCAAAAGTATTGATGAATTTTTCATCGAACGCTTCATTAAGGTAAATGACTTTATCTTTTACTTGTGCTGGTTTTAGCGCTTTTAGTTCATCCAGGTTATTAACCATAACAATTTCACCTTTTAACAAACCGTTGGTTGATGATGAACCTCCTAAAGCTAAAATAGTTAAGGTTAATTTTTCCCCTTTTGAATTTTCAGCCCAAGCAATTTCAGGTTTACCTCTTTTCCATTGAGGAACTTTTATTTCTTGCAAATAAACCGTATCGAAAGGGTAGGTTTTTAATAAATTTTCGCCCCAAATAATGGCTTTTTCAGCTTGAGGTGAGCCGCTAATTCTTGCTCCAATTTGCTTACACAACACGTTTAAATTTTGGTACGATTGTCCATTTTCTAGGGCTTCATCATATATCTTTCGAATAAATGCAGAGTCGGCCTGAGCATTGGCATAAAAACTTGAAATAGTAAGTAAGAAGACTAGAAAATTTTTCATATAGAGGAGTATAAAAATTATAAAACCGATTTGTTAAAACTATTTGAAGGTAAATTTTCACTATGGGTATTAGAAACCTTGAATTTTCCTATAAACGCTTTCTTTGGTTTTTTGATAAGGTTTAGCAGCGGAAATAAATGCAATCTTTTAGCTACATCCCATAATCTTAAAATTTGATCAGGATATTGGCTGGCCTGCAAAATATGTTCATTTTCGTATAATGTTCGGTCTCTAAAAGTTTCTGGATAGAAAGGAGCTAATTCGTTATTTGTATCTTTATAAATCATGTTTATTCCATCCCACCAATTTTTCATTGAATTTGCTTTTTCATTGGCTGAAACGTTTAGTGGATGAGCCTTAGTATAAGATTGAAAAAGCAACTTGAATTCGGGGTTAGTTAGTAAAAAATCACGGTTGGCTTGTCTAACATGTCGGTAGTTTGAATCGTCTACCAAAATAACAGCATTGTCGGCCAAATAGGGCTTAATTAACATTAAACACATAAATTGGCTTCTATAATCATGCGGACCATCAATAAAATAAATACCTACTTTTTTGTTACCAATGTATTTCGATAAATTTTCTAAAGCATCCTCGTAATCGCAATTAATAAGATGTGCATTGGTTATCGATAGTTTATTCATTCTATCGTTAATAATTTGTTCGTTTTTACCGTCTCTATCGAAAAAAGCAAAATTATCAATACCAAAAAAACTATGTTCAGGAGCAGCTTTAGCGGTGGACAACAATGTTAAACCTTGATAAACGCCCACTTCTAAATAACACGTTTCGGGAGTTAAGGTTTCTTTTGCTAATCGCTGAAGCGTGCCGTAAATTGATTCGCCAGAATAACCCGTTAACACCTCATTTTTTTCTATTAAGCTTCCTTTTTCTGAAGCTTCCTTAATACAATTTACAATAATTTTAAGATGTGGGTTCATTTATTACTTATTGATGATTAATAAAATTAATAGAGCACGAATTTACGTATTATGCGTTAAAATTGGAAATAAATAAAAGCTTGTAATTGCGAAGACATGGCTTGATAAATAGAAAAAATAGCTAACACTGAAACAACTATTTTAATGACTAGGTGCGATTTAATAAATAGTTCCTTATACCATGTTTTGATTTTAACTGGCAACCAATGTATGCTATACCCAGCAATTACGAATAGAAATACCATTTTGTAATTTGACAAAATTGCAGGTATTAAATCTCCGCGGAAATTGTTTTTTATTTGTGAAAGAATTTGCCACGAAGATTCCATGTTTTCGGCTCTAAACCATATTCGAGTAAATGTAATAAACGTGAGGGTTATAAATACTTTAAAGGTAGTTCCAAGTACATTATTAGATTTTTCGTAAGGACTAACCTTTTTCCAAAGTTTATACACCATTAATCCTAAACCATTTAAACCACCCCAAATTACAAATTGCCAACTAGCACCATGCCATAAACCTCCTAATAACATGGTTATTAGCAGATTAATGTTGGTTATTAACCATGCTTTAAACGATTTTATCCAAATAGCTAAGAAAATAAGCAATAATACCAGCCATAAACAAATGTAAAATACCAGCATTTTGCCCGAAAGTAAAATAATAAAAGTTAAAATTATTATTCCAGTTATCCATGTTCCTATACTTCCACCTCTGTTTCCACCCAATGGAATATACAGGTAATCTCTTAGCCAAGTAGATAAACTCATGTGCCAACGTTTCCAAAATTCACCTACATTTTTTGCTTTATAAGGAGAGTTAAAATTTACAGGTAAAGTAAAACCAAGTAGCAGCGCTACGCCAATGGCAATATCGGTATAGCCAGAAAAATCGGCATAAACCTGCAACGAATATCCATATAAAGCCATTAAGTTTTCAAAACCAGTGTACATGGTGGGGTTTTGAAAAATTCTATCAATAAAATTAACTGCAATATAATCGCCTATGACTATTTTCTTTATTAACCCATTTAAAATCCAAAATAATGCTAATCCAAAATTATACTGAGATAACGAATAGGGTTTGTATAATTGAGGAATAAATTCTGAAGCACGAACAATTGGACCAGCAACTAATTGAGGAAAAAAAGTAACAAAAAATCCAAAATCGACAATGTTTTTTACTGGAGTCAGTTGCTTTCGGTAAATATCAACAGAATAACTAATGGTTTGAAATGTATAGAATGAAATTCCAACCGGTAATAGTATTTTATCAACCGTAAAATGAGTTCCCGAAAGGGTATTAGTAAATTGTGCAAAATGATTGATTACATGTAAATTACCACTAAATATTGAATTGTAGGAGTCGGTAAAAAAATAGGCGTATTTAAAATAAAAGAGCACAAATAAATTGATGGTAACACTAGTTGTAATAAGTATTTTTCTTTTTACTTCATGGGTAGATTTAAAAACGGAATTTCCAATGTAGTAATCTAGAATTGTTGAGAAGAGGAGTATACTTATAAATAATCCACTTGTTTTATAATAAAAGAAAAGGCTTACTAGAAATAGAAAAGCGTTTCTTAATGCATTTTTTTTATAAATAACCGAATATACAGCCAATACAACAGCAAAAAATCCCCAAAAGAAAAATTGAGTAAAAATTAGTGGTTGGGTTTCGTTGTACAGAAAAATATCTTTCAGGGTTTTTAAACTAAAAAATCCCGACACCCAATTTAATATATCAAAACTATTATCCAATGTTCAATTCAATTAGTTGATTAAGATTTGTTAGTTTATAATCGGCAATGTTGTAGTTTGGGTTATCCAAATTTTCAAGGTCAGGAACCGCAATTGTTTTCATTAAGGCAGCTTTCGCGGCTATTAAGCCATGAAAGGAATCTTCAATTACCAAACAATTAATTGGTTTTACATTTAATTCTCCAGCAGTTTTAATAAAAATCATGGGGTGAGGTTTTCCAAAATCCAAAAATTCGGCAGAATTAATTACGTCGAAGTAATGAGTTATTTTTAGTTTTTCCAGCACAGTTTTTATTAAACTCATTGCCGAGGATGATGCTAAAGCAAGTTTATAACCTTTTTGTTTGAAATAGTCTAACGATTGGTAAACGCCACTCATGGCCTCACCTTTTTCAATAATTAACGTGGTTACAGTAGCAAGTAATTCTGATTCGACTTCAATTAAGGTTTTATTTTTCCATCCCAATTTATTGTGCCAGTATTCAACTACTTCTGCTAATCGCATACCCATAGTTTCTCTACACATATCGTCGTTAAATGTTAAACCTACTGTTTTGAAGGTGATTTTTTCAGCTTCTCTCCAAAGTGGTTCTGAGTTGATTATTAACCCATCCATGTCGTATATTATCGCTTCAATTTTCAAGGGTAATTTTATTTTGTTGAATGGTAATAAATCGTTCGTATTCTTTCATTAATGCCGAAAACAATAGGTCGCCTAATAATACATAACCGTTTTTAGTAAAATGAATTCGGTCTTTTTGAGCCAAGCCATTATTTTGCCAAGTTTTAATAGAACCTAATCCTCCCATAACGGTGAATAAATCCCAATAACCTTGATTGTATTTAGTTGCAAGGTTTATCATTGCCTGCTGCACTTCAAAAGCCCGTTTATTGGGCATTTTTTTTTTGTAATAACTGTCGGTGTTGGTTACAAATAGGAAATTGCAATTTGGATTTACTTGTTTAATCCAAGATACCAAGGTGTCGTAGTTTTTTTCATAACATTTAGCACAAAAGCCGGGATCGAGAGCGTCGTTAATTCCAATACAAAATATTACTAAATCGGGGTTTATGGCCTTTAAATGTTTAGTAAAAAGTTTATTTCTCAAATAACTTGAAGTGCTTGCTCCATTTACACCAATCGAATGATATACCATACCATTGTCGTCATTGTCTAAACTTAACCCATATAAATCGAATTGAGTTTTTTGGGTGTCTGTTTTATAAACTACAACTTCCAAACGCTCTTGATAACTGTTAAATTTAAATTCGGTATAACCAATTTCATGATTTGTTTCTATCGAAATGCATGAATCAGCAATAACATCTATACAATAATTAGATGAATCAAGGTTATGAAAAACTTTAATACTATTAAAATCATAATGAGTTTGTTCGTCAGGTTTAAAGGTTAATTTAAATGATGCTGTACTATCTTTTGTAGTTGCAGTAATACCAGCTACGCCCCAAGAGCTTTGATGTTTAGAAATGGAATTTCTAAATCCTTCCCAATTACCTGTGGAAGTTATTTGGTAGTATGATGGATTGTTGGTGTTGGCTAATTTAAATGGAAAAATAAAACCTCGTCCGCCATTTAGATTTGGTGAAATTTGTTGAAAGTCGTTTCTTACTTTGTTCGACCACATATCAGCTTGGATGTGTGAACCACCAATTTGCATAATATTAATTTTTCCGTAGCCAGAGGAAATAAGGGTATCGAATTTTTTGTAAAAATGATTAAAAGTAGCGTTGTTTTCAAAAAATTTAATGGAGTTAGAATCGTATTGTACAAAAGGGTACTCTTTTATGATATGAGGATTGTTTTGCGCAACCAATCGTTGAGCAAGCGAAATAATGGCCAATATTAAAATCAATTTATTTCTCATTGGCAAGGGAGTCAGATTTTGTTTCTGTTGGTACTACTTTTATACCTTTGTATGCTTGATACAAGGTCATTAGTTTAAGATAAAATTCTTCAGCAATTTTTTTTGCACCCTGAGGACTAAAGTGAATGTAATCTGTTGCAGCCAATGCTGGATTAGCATTTACCCATTTTGGCATAGAATTTTTACCACCCATAACTTCGTACATATCCCAAAACATACAACCCGTAACCTGTGCAGCTTTTTTTAATGCATCTCGTACCTCTTCTAAATTAGGATAAGTAACATATTCAGTTTTGTCTTTTATTGACATATCACCAGGACCAATAACGATAAAAGCTGCATTTGGATTTAACTTTTTCAAGAAACTTATTTGCGATTGGAACCAATTTCCATATTCTATAGCGGCCTCTTTGTCTTTTATATAAGGCATAACGTTACCACCAAATTCTAAGATAATTAAGTCTGGATTTAAATGGGCGTACATGTTACTTAGTAATGTGTGGTCGCTTTGTGTAAATATCGTACCCGAAGATCCTCTTAATGGAATATTATCAGCCACAATTCCGTTGTTGCCTTCTAATGATAATCCTAAAATATCAGGGCTATTTTTCCCATCAAAACTTATTGTAATTTCGTTTGGAGTAGCACTAAAATTGGATTTTATACTCTGAAAAGGGCTATTAGCACTTATTGTTCCGCTGTTAATCAATGCTCCATCTGCCTCTATTTTATAATTTATCGATGTGTAAGAATTACTTAAGAAAATACCTAACTGATTGTAACTTTTAGTTTTACCATAGGATGCTATCGGTTTTTTTAATTTTATCCATGCTGAATAATGTATAGAATCATTAATAATAGGATTGCTTGGAATAGGGGCGTAACGGCAAAAACTTAATAAAGCTCCGTATTTATTGTGTTTAATTTCAGGGTCCTTTTGCCCAAACCCCGCATAGCGTTTCCAATTTTCGGAGTAAGATATGTTCACACTCATTGAAGGAGCAACCTGAATTACCGGAAATAATCCGACTCCAACTCCTCCAAACTTATTTTGTAACTGATTTCTTAAATACGATGTTATTCTGTCTGCTTCAATTTGAGAATCGCCATAATGCATAATTCTTACTTTACTATTTTGAGCCTTGCTCAATGCATCAAAAAACCTATGTAGTGCAGGCTTTGCATTATCGGTAAGTTGAATTGTTTTCCTAAATTCATGTAATGAATCGAGTTTATGTTTAATTATTGCGGAGTCAATTTCAGAAAGTACCACAGTACTATCAAAGAGTTCACTTAAATCTTTATTGAGGTTTGTATTGGAAGTATCTGATGAACCTAGAAATGAAGCCAACGATGGAAATTCAAGTGTTGAACTCCCTATTTTTATTCCTTTTTCAGGAAAAAATATCATTACAACCATCAGTAAAATCATTATACATAATAATATGAATAAGGTTTTTAAAGGTTTTATTTCTTTTTGGTCGGTCACTATTTTTTCTTAATTTTTAAAACTTGTCCAGCTTTTAAATTTTCGTCAATATTATTCAATTCCATAATGTCTTCCGCTGATATTCCAGGATAATTTTTAGCGATATCCCACAAGTTGTCGCCTTGCTTAACTTTATAGGTAATGTATACGTTATTTGAAGTTGTATTTAAGGGTTGTATTACATTGTCAGGTAAAGATTTGTTAAACATACTTAGTTTTTGCCCAATATCAATTTTTGTTCCTTTTAGGTTGTTCCATTGTTGAATAGCACTAACCTTTACATGAAATTTTTCGGCAATTTTTCCTAAAACATCTCCAGATTTTACAATATAAATTGTTTCTTCAATCAATTCGCTATCCACTGATTGTCCTTCGATGATAGGAATAGGTTTGAATAAAATGGAGTCTTGAAAATAGTAAATGCTATCGTATCGTTGTTTTAATTTTTCAATCAGGTGTTTGGGCAATATAGCGACGTAATTATTGGGAAAAATCTCTTTATTTATAGAGGGATTCAGGAATGCTAGTTCTTTTTTATTTGCATCAATTATCTCGGTAAGTGCTTTAAAGGATAATTTTTTTTCAATAAGAAAAGTGTCTGCTTCGAATTTTGGATTGATTTTAATAGTGTTACAATTATTGATAGAATAGCTGTACAACATTGCTGAAAATGCAGGAACAATATCTCTCGTTTCTGGATTTAAATAAGGATATAAATCCCAGTAATTCGAAGTTTTTTTACGATGTATTAAATTATTAATGGTGGTTGGACCACATGCGAAAGCAGCCAATGTTAACTCCCAATTAGGATATTGATGATGTAATTGTTTAATATATAGGATTGCTGCTTTAGTTGATTTTTTAAGGTCTCTTCTTTCATCAATATATTCAGTAATACGTAATCCAAATTTAATGGCTTGAGGATAATTTAGTAACCAATACCCTTCGCCTCCAGTAGAATTTGTTGTATGAGGATTATATGCTGATAAAATTGCAGGTAAAAAGCATAATTCTTCGGGCAATTGTTGCTTTTTTAATGCTTCTTTTAAATCATTTTGGTAATAATTGTGAAGATAATCCAATAAAAAGGAGTGCGTTCCTTTTGCATATAAATCGATATAAGCTTTAACCTGTGGTGAATAATTAAGTGGTATATTTTTCTCAATTTCACGAAGCAATTCAGCACCTTTTTCTGCTTGAAATGGCTTTACCATTTTAACATATCTTAGCAGGGAATCGCTGTTTAGTGTTGAAATTTCAAACAAGCGTTTTACCTCCTCGTTTTCATGCAAATTTTCAAAATTGGAAGTATACACCGTATTGTCAATTCGAACGGATTGACTAAAAGCATTAAAAAAGATAACTGCCAGTAAAGTAAAAAAAGTGAATTTCAATAGTGATAAAGTTAGTTTCTAGCAGTTTTATTAATTGCGTTACAAAGATGATGTTTACAAAATAAATATGAGGGGTTATAAAAAAGTTTTTTAAACAACTTTTTGTTAGTGGGGGTTATTTTTTTCTTGGATGAAATTTTATTTGGTAAAAGGTGCCTTCTGTGTCAAGTTTAATTATTTCTCCATCTAACTGTTCGGTAAATACTTTTATTAATTCCATACCTAGCGAAGCGCTATCTTTTTCAAACATTTCTGAAGGCATTCCCACTCCATTATCGCCAACTTTTAATCGAAATATGTTTCCTTCAAGATAGATTAATTCTAAGGTTATTATTCCTTTATCTCTATTAACGAATGCATATTTTAAGGTGTTTGAAATAATTTCATTGATTAATAAACCCAATGGAATAATGGTATCAATATCAAATTTTATGGGTTCTATTTTTATGTCTAGAAAAATATCGCAGTTAATAGAATAGGTGGCTATTAAATCGTTGGTTAATGATAGAATATAATCTTGAAAATCGATATGTGCTAAATCGCCCGATTGATACATTTTTTCATGAATTAATGCCATTGAGCGAATTCTATTTTTTGCTTCTTCAAAAAGAGCCAACGACTTATTATCTGTGGTATAATTAGATTGGAGATTTAACAAACTATTAATTACTTGAAGATTATTTTTTACACGATGATGTATTTCTTTTAGAAGTACTTCTTTTTCGTCACGTTGCAACTCAATTTGAATGGTTCGTTCACGAACTTTACGTTCTAACTCGCAACTAATTTTTCGTTGTCGTCGTTCTCTTATCGATGAAATTTTTAGCAAAAGGTAAGTAAAAATTGTAAAAAAGAGCAAATAAAACCACCATGTTTGCCAAAATGGTTTGGTAATTTTAAATTTGTAGGTAACAGGTTCATTGGTCCAAATATTGTCGTTGTTTTTAGCTTTTAAGTAAAAAGTGTAATTGCCTGGAGGAAGATTGGAGTATGTTACCGATGTTTTTTCGGTTTCTTTGTACCAGTCTTTGTCAAAAGGTTCTAACTTAAAACTATATCGAACAAATTCAGGATTGGTTAAATTTATGGCAGAATATTCAAAAGTCAAATGGTTTTCGTTGTAATTTAGTACAAGGTTTTCAGGTAGATTGGTCCATGCTTTTGATACTTTGCTATAGTTACTCCAGTTTACATCTTCTAAAAACAACTTAATGTTGTCTATTCGCGCAATTGGTTGAAAAACATTGGTTCTATCTTCTTTTGGGTTATATTTTGTTAATCCCTTAATGGTTCCGAACCAAATATTTTTTTCCGTATCAATAAAAACAGCCCGACTATTGCATTCTATTCCTTTAAAACCCTCATGAAAACCGTAATTTTTTATTTGTTCAATTTGACCATAGCTATTTAAAGAAATTTTATCAACGCCATTGTTAGTGCCTACCCAAACATTTTTGTTGTGGTCGTTTATGATTGAATATATTGTGTTAGATGAAAGTCCTTGTGCTGTAGTTATCGTCTTAAAATCAATGCCATCGTATTTTATAACACATTGGTCTGAACCAAACCAGATGTTTCCAAAATCGTCTTCTGCAATAGATCCGATATAAGGGTTACAAATGCCCGATGAATGCTTGAAATTAACAAAGTTGTTGTTAAATAATTTATTAATACCATCTCCTGTTCCAATCCAGATATTGCCTTTTTTGTCTTCAAAAAGGGAATGAACAACGTTGTGTGTTAATTTTTTTTTATCGTAATTGATAAACTTATTATTTTTTAAAACACTCAAGCCTTCGCCATTGGTTCCAATCCATAAATTTTGCTCTTTATCCATCAACAACGATCTAATACGATTAGTAGATAATCCATTTGTAGTGGTGTAATTATAAAATTTATTGTTTTCATATTTAGTTAAACCTCCGCTAGTGGCAAACCAAATTGTACCTTTTAGATCTTTAACAATAGCTCTAACTTCATTGCCTCCAATTCCATTTGTAGAATTATAATTGGTACTTACTTTTCCATCGTATTTAAAAACACCATCCTCACTTGTTCCAACCCAAATAGTCTTTCCATCAACTAAAATGCTAAAAATGGTAGCAGAATTTAGCCCTTTTATATTTTCGAAATAAGTAAACGCTTTATTTCCACATTTTATTAATCCAAACCCACTAGTTCCTAACCAAAGGTTTCCATTTTTGTCATTCAATAAACTTATAATATTATTGGTTGGTAAACCATTTTCTTTTGAAATGGACGTTATTTTTTGGTTTTTATCAATGCTAAAAATGCCTTCGTTTGCTGTTGCAATAATGGTGTTTTTATCTCTATCAGTTGTAATGGCAGTTACTACTATATCAAGGTCTAAAGCAATGGTCTCAAATTCAAATTTTTTATTATTATCAATGCTGCCTTTAAGTAGTTTTATAGCACCGCTTCGATGAGTTCCAATGAGGTAATTACCATCAATGTCTTCATATATTGTAGTTATAAAGTTGCTTGGTAACCCATCTTTTTCTGTAATTTGAATGGTATCCGTTTTATTGATAAAAAGTATTCCTGACATAGAAGGAATCCATATATTTTTCTTGCTATCTTCGTAAATAGTTGAAATGGGAGTTTCAATTCGTTGTTGAAGTGAAGGATTTACTTTTGTAAAAACTCCATTTGTAAAGGATTTCAGAGTAATTCCATCTGCAATATAAATTTTCCCATCATTCGTAATTTTGATGATGTCATTACCATCAGCTGTTTTTTCGCCAAAATTTGAGGGGTAGATGGTAAATTTTAATCCATTGTACTTTGTTACTCCACCCCATGTTGAAGTAAACCATATATTTTTATCGTTATCTTCTGCAATATCAGTAATAATATCGCCAGCTATACCCTCTTTTGAAGTATATTTAGTAAAGTTTTTACCATCAAATTTACAGATTCCACCACCTGCAGTACCTATCCAAAGAAATCCTCTAGAATCTTGAAAAATAACATTAACTTTTGATTGAGATAGTCCTTCTTGAACACTAAATGTTTGAAAGTTGAACGTTTGAGCTAATAAATTGAACGCATTAACCACTAGTATGAATGATACTAATAATCTAAAGTAAACGTAATATTTGCCTTGTTTTTTCAACTTACTCATGGTGAAATTAGAAACTAATAATTTAACCTCCTATTTTTTTTGTTTTTGTGAATCCAAAATTTATTAACAAATCATAAACTTTTTCTTTTAAATCGCCCTGAATTAAAATTTCTCCATCTTTTGCACTTCCACCAACGCCACATTTGGTTTTTAACATTTTGGCTAAATGTTGAAAATCGTCATCTGAACCAGTATAACCTTTTACTATGGTTACGTGTTTTCCTTTACGTTGTTTCTTATCAACCAAAACTTTTAGCTGTTGTTGGTCAGATGGAAGAGAAACAGAGTTGTCAATTTTATCATCTTCATTAATAAAATTGGGGTTGGTAGAATAAACGTATGAGGTATTCAGGTTATTTTTTTTACTCATTGGAAATTACATTTAATGAAAGTGGAATTAATTCAATAATTATTTTTTCTTCAATACGGATAGGTTCACCATCAATATGCAATTCTTTTGATGCTGTTTCAATGCTAAGGTTTGTCGTTGTTATTTCTTCGATAAATCGACTTGATGTGATTTTTTTACTAAAAAGTCGAACCGCTAGAGGCAACGCATAAAGAAGTGGAAATTTTTTTAAAATAACTACACTAAATACACCGTCGTCGATTTTTGAATTGGGGGCAATAAATGCATTATTTCCATATTGATTTGAATTGGCAAATGTGATTAAAAAAGCTTTTTTATCAAAAGCTACTCCATTAATGGTCAATCGATAATTTTTTTCTTCGTAGGCAAAAAATTCTTTGATCGAAATTTTTAAATAGGTAATTAAACCTCTTGTAGTTGAAGATGCAAAAAGAGCACTAATGTGAGCGTCGAACCCAATACCTGCAGCACCTAAAAAATAAAAGTTGTTTAACTTTACCGTGTCTATTTTTTTTGAGTAAAAATTATTCAGCACTAAAATTGCTTTTTTAGTATTTATGGGTATTTTTAAATGTCTTGCTAAACCATTTCCAGAACCCATAGGCAATATTCCTAATATGGTATTGGTATGAATAAGGGCTGTACCTACTTCATGCACTGTTCCATCACCTCCAACTGCTACAATAATTTGATAGTTTGGAGCTTCATTTTTTGCAATTTCAAAAGCATGGTTGGGATACTCCGTAAATTTTATTTGATAAGTAAATTTTAAATAATCGAGGTGTTTTTTAATAAGTATTTCGACTCCACTTTTTTTTACAGTACCAGAAATAGGATTAATAATAAAAAGTATGTTTAATCGAGCATACATTATTTCAAGGTGGTTTTAGAAGTTCGGTTATCTATTAATCGGTTATTATAGTGCTGAAGTATACTTTTTAATTTATTTTCGAGTAGTGTTTTTATGGGGTTATGCTCAACAGAATTTATTAAATTGGTTTGTAATAAAGAGTCTGAATTTAAGTTAAATAAACCTGTAGAATTTTCACCATCAAATAATAACAACTCATTTCCTTCGGCATAGTAATAGTTATTCGAAGCATATCCAATTATATGTTTTGTGTTTTTTGAAAATACACTTTCTCCAAACGAAACAAACGATGTGTTAATGCCTAACAAATCTAATACGGTAGGAGTAATGTCAACTTGTTGAAAATAATTGGAGTCAATACCCGAAAATTTTTGGGTAGGGTCGTAAATAAAAATGGGTATGGCAGTAGCTCCCATTATGGTAGAATAAAATGGGGCAAATGATTGTGAAGAATGATCGGCAGTAAAAACAAATATGGTGTTGTTATACCAGGTAGATTTTTTTGCACCTTCGAAAAATTCTTTTAATGCAAAATCGGTATAGCCAATGGTTTTGTGGATGGGTAAAGTGCCTAAAGGGAATTTGCCTTCATATTTTGGCGGTAATTGGTAAGGATGATGAGACGATAACGTGAAAATTGCACTAAAAAACGGCTCTTTCTTTGCGTTCAATTGTTTAGCAAAATAGTTTAAATAGGGTTCGTCAAAAATTCCCCAATCTTCATCTTCGTCTGCTTTTGTTAAAGGGTATTCATCTTTTCCAAAATAATGGTCAATTCCAGCGGTAGCAGCAAAACCACTAAACCCCATGGTGCCATTACTTCCTCCATGATAAAATGACGTGTTGTAGCCTTGTTTTTTTAATATTGAAGGTAACGCATCAATTTTATTGCTTGAATAGTTTGAAATAATGTACGGTGTATTCATTAATGGAGGAATACCAGCAAGTATAGAAGGTAATGCTTCAATTGATCTGGTTCCACTTGCATAGGAGTTGGTAAAAACATAGCTATGTTGCATTAAGGAATCTAAAAATGGGGTAAATCCTTTTCCGTTGTTATAAAAACCGACATGTTCTTTTGCAAAACTTTCAAGAATGATTATTACCACATTTTTTGATTTAAACATCCCTTTACCTTGAGTTTTTTGTTCAGGACTATAGATGGTAGTTAGTTCCTTTTCGTCGAAGTAATTCAGTTTTGTAATATGGTCGTTTAGTATGGTTTTTATTATACAAAATGGGGTGTTTAAGGTTACTGAGGCATGTTGAGGAGTAGAGTAAGTAGCCGCATTTATGATGTCTAAGGGTTTATATTGCAGTCCTCCCCTAAAACCAACAACAGTGAATATACCTAATAATATAAATATCAATAATTGATAAGTAAAAGCTTTAAACGAATACTTTAATGGAAAAGGTTTGAGATCAAATTTTCTGTATAAAAATTCAGTAATTACTAACAATGCAATTAAAATGACACATAAAAACCAGTAATCTTTAATATATTTTGGAAGCATAATGCTAAAATCATTACCAGTTGAAAGAAATTGAAATAAATCAGCTGTGCTTCGTCGAAGCGAAAAAGGGTAATAGGCAACATCGATTAGGTTAAAAATTATTCCAATAGTATTACCTAGATGAAAAAAAAACTTTAAGCCAAATTTGTAAATTTTATTATCCTTAAATGGAACTGGTAGTATTGAAAAAAAAATAAAAGGAAGAAAAAAATAGGAGATGGCAACATAATCAAATCGTAATCCAAATAAAAAGGAGTCAAATGGAAAGTATCCTTGAAAGGTATGAATGTTAAAAAAATAAAAAAGTAAACGGCAAATGCTATAAACAATGAATGCTAGCCCAATTTTTTTAAGAAAAGATAGATAATATAAAAATTGAAACTGCATTAAAATGTATTAAAATTTAAGGAGTTTAGTAACTAAACACCGATTTAGTTTTTTTTTTAACTAAACAAATCGAATTAATTACGAGTGTTTGCAATTGTCGCAATCATGGTTACTCGTTCTTTTATATAATCGGTAAACGACATAAAATACGGATAAGGAAGCGATTATAGCAATAATAATTTCTTGTGTTTTCAAACGATGCATATTAATAATAAATAGTATACAACACAAATTTACATAAAATCATTTAACTTTGTGTCCCCTATAAAATTATGTTATGGTCATAAAATTTAATCGAAGAAAATATACTGATAATCAACTATTAAACTTATACAAAGCGTTAATAAAACCACGTTTAATTGAAGAAAAAATGTTGGTTTTATTGCGACAAGGAAAATTGTCGAAATGGTTTTCTGGAATAGGACAAGAGGCTGTTTCTGTAGGAGTTACGCTGGCCATACAAAATGATGAATACATTTTGCCTATGCACAGAAATTTAGGGGTTTTTACATCCAGAAATATCCCTTTAAATCGATTATTTGCTCAGTTTAAAGGAAAAATGAGTGGATTCACTAAGGGACGAGACCGTTCATTTCATTTTGGAACTCAAGAATATCATATTATAGGAATGATTTCTCACTTAGGACCACAATTAGGTGTCGCTGATGGTATTGCCCTCGGAAATTTACTTAAAGAAAATAATAAAGTAACTGTTGTATTCTCTGGAGATGGGGGCGCAAGTGAAGGCGATTTTCATGAGGCTTTGAATGTCGCTGCGGTATGGCAATTACCAGTTATTTTTATTGTTGAAAACAATGGGTACGGTTTATCAACCCCATCGGTTGAGCAATTTAGATGTAAAAATTTTATCGATAAAGGCATTGGTTATGGAATGGAAACCGAATTGGTAGATGGAAACGATATTTTAGATGTTCATTTTAAAATTAGTCAAATTGCTGAATCAATTCGTAAAAGACCAAGACCGGTATTGGTGGAATGTTTAACGTTCAGAATGAGAGGTCACGAAGAAGCTTCTGGAACAAAATATATTCCACAAGAGATAATGGAAGAAGCTAAAAAAAGAGAGCCTATTGCTAATTACGAGCATTTCTTGTTAGAAGAAAACGTAATTAATCAACAGCAAATGGATCTAATTAAAACCGAAATAAAAGCTGAAATAAATGAAGCTTTAGAAGTCGCTTATGCTGAGTTACCAATCGTTTCTAGCATCGAAAATGAGTTGAACGATGTTTATGCGCCATTTGATTTTGATGAAACAAAACCCACATCAAACAATATTTCTGAAAAACGATATATAGATGCCATTTCGGATGCCATGCGATTGAGTATGGAAAAATTTCCACAATTGATATTAATGGGTCAGGATATTGCTGAGTATGGTGGCGCTTTTAAAGTTACTGATGGGTTTGTTGCAAAATTTGGTAAAGAACGAGTGAGGAATACTCCGCTTTGCGAAGCTGCAATTGTTGGTACTGGATTAGGATTAGCCATTAACGGACAAAAATCGATGGTTGAAATGCAATTTGCCGATTTTGTGAGCGAAGCGATGACTCAAATTTGCAATAATTTGGCAAAAACTCATTACCGATGGGGACAGATAGCTGATGTGGTTGTTCGGATGCCTACTGGAGGAGGTACCGGCGCGGGTCCTTTTCATTCGCAATGTAATGAAGGTTGGTTTATGCAAACTCCAGGTTTAAAAATTGTTTATCCTGCATTTCCTTATGATGCTAAAGGATTGTTACTTACTTCGTTTGAAGACCCAAATCCGGTCATGTTTTTTGAACATAAAGCCATGTATAGAAGTATTACTCAAGAAATCCCAGACGATTATTATACCATCCCTTTTGGAAAAGCTTCATTAATCTCTCAAGGAAAAGATGTATCTATAGTTACTTACGGTATGGGCGTTCATTGGGCATTGGAAACATTAAAAAATAATGTTCAAATTTCGGCCGATTTAATTGATTTAAGAACATTAGTTCCTCTCGATACGGAGACAATTTACAATTCAGTAAAAAAGACTGGAAAAGTAATTATTTTACACGAAGCCACTTTGTTTAATGGGTTAGGAGGGGAGTTAAGTGCGTTAATTACTGAAAATTGTTTTGAATTTTTAGACGCACCAGTAAAACGTGTTGCAAGTATAGAAACTCCAATACCATTTATTAATCAGTTGGAACAGGACTTTTTACCTAAAAAACGATTTGAAGAAGAATTGTTAAAATTGGTAGAGTTTTAAATATAATTTGGGCAAGCTTTATAATGTTTAATAGTTGGTCTGAATTTTTTGTAAATATAGATTATCGAAAATTCAAAACCTCCTCTATTGTGGCTTGCAACTCTTAATGAGGATAAGTTAATGTCGTAACTTACTCCAAAATGGAAACTGCTGTAATCTAATTCTGCCGTTACATAGGTGGCATCGCTGTTTCTATACCAAAATCCTAAATATACTGCCTTGTAATTAGCATTGTTTAAATAGTATTTTCCTGAACCTCCGAAAATAATTTCTTTGTATCGGTCTTGAGTCATTATTGAAATACGAGGTAGACCATCAATTTTTTCAGTTATTTTAAATTGGCACTCGGCATAAAATGTAAATCTTTTGTTAAGTTCAATGGCATTATTATTAAAAAAGCTTTGTTTAGGGTTAAAAATATTATGTAAAGCTATTCCAGCACCAATTGATTTTCTTTCGCCAAGGACATCATCCCAACTTAATCCACTATGAACATTTAGATAAGTTCTCCCTTCATTACTAAATGTTTCATTGTTACTTAAGTTTTGGTCGTAACTCACTCCGTTGTATTGATTATCAAACCGTAATTGGTTATAATTTATGGTTTTTTGAGTAAATGTTGGTTGAACTCCCAACGTAATAGTTTGTGACGAATCTCCAATAAAATAGGTGTAACTAACACTTGGTGCTATTTGTAAAGTGCTTAATTGTGAATCGCCAGTCTTATCATTATAAAATCCTAAACCAACATTTATGGGAGTATTATAAATTGTGTTAGCGTCAATTGCAACGCCAAAAGTAGCGTAGGGAGTAGTTACAGAACTCCATTGAGAGCGTTGATTTCCTACAACTCTTAAATCACCATCAAAGACTCCTGTTAGTCCTGGACTTAATATTAATGGCGAATTGTAAAATTGTGAAAAATGGATGTCTTGAGCGGAACAGTTAAAAGTAGAAAATAGAAAGTAAAAAGTGAGAAATAAAAAAACACTACTCATGCTCAAAGTACAATAGCGAAAAAAAAGAGCATTTTTTTGAATGCAAATGTTCACTTT
The DNA here is from genome assembly GCA_036171675.1 of Vicingus sp. GTDB lineage: Bacteria > Bacteroidota > Bacteroidia > Flavobacteriales_E > Vicingaceae > Vicingus. The sequence goes on from JAVHRO010000111.1 coordinate 58,018, forward strand.
ACACGCTATTAACTTTATGAATTTACAACGACTGTTATAGTCTGTTCTCCCTCTACTATTATATTTATGCTGTTCCATTTGTTGGTTTAGATATAATCAAAAAGTATGCGATTACAATTAATGTTGCTGTCGCAGTTACAATAAATGCCGTTGTTGCACCGAACTGAAACCAAATAAGCCCTGTTAACGAACTTGCCATCATGGTGAATATGCTTTGTAGTCCAGAAAATGTTCCGATTGCTGTTGCTGTATCTTTTTTGTCGGTTATGTTTGAAATCCAAGCTTTTGAAATTCCCTCTGTCGATGAGGCATAAACACCATACAGAAAAAATAAGCCAAAGAAAAAATAAAGATTTGTGTTTACTGCCATACCGAAATATACTGTCGTAAATAATACAAGCCCGATGATAAAAATTGTTTTCAGGCCAACTTTGTCGGCAAGAATTCCAATTGGAAAAGCCAACAAAGCATAGATAAGATTATAAAAAATATAAACTCCGATAACCATGGTATCGTCAAGTCCTGATTGTTTTGCTTGAAGTAAAAGAAAGACATCAGAACTGTTGAATAGCGTAAAAATTAAAAGCCCAAATACAACTTTTCTGTATGCTGTAGGACTTTGTTTCCAATAACTCAAAAATGAAAAAAGTGGCGTTTTTATTTTAGGTTTATTCGTATTAATATTGTTGTCTTTTAGATAGAGTGAAGATAAAACCGCAAACAGACCAGGAATGAATGCAATGAAAAAAAGTGTCTTATAGTCTTTTGGAAAGAAATACAAATAAAGTAAAGCCAAAGAAGGACCAATAACAGCACCTAATGTATCCATTGAACGATGAAATCCAAACACTTTTCCTTTTGTTTCTAGTGTCGCTTCGTTAGAAAGGATTGCGTCCCTAGCACCTGTCCGAATACCTTTGCCAAAGCGGTCAATTGTCCGTGCAAAAAATATCCAAAGTGGAAAACTAAAAATTGCCATCATTGGTTTTGAAATTGCGCTGAATGCGTAACCGATTTGAACAAACGGAACTCTTCTTCCAGAAATGTCCGAAAGTTTGCCAAAATAACCTTTACTAAGTCCTGCTGTTGCTTCAGCTGCACCTTCAAGTATTCCGATTAACACAATTGAAAAGCCAATTGTTTTCAAGTAAATAGGCATGATTGGATACAACATCTCACTTGCTGTGTCTGTAAGCATACTTACTACAGATAAAATCCAAACCGTTCGTGTAATGTATTTCAAATTTTTGTTATGTTTCGTTGTTTTTTTATTATTTGTACTATTGTATTTTAGTGTTAACTATAACGGACTGTACTATATGTAGTTGCCTATTTCATGTTGCTTTTTTATCTGTACCGAAACCCCAATGGACCTATAGTTTTTCTTGTGCGCTGGGATTCTTTCTCGTTGATTTAGTCGGTCAATTTTCATTGTAACCAAATTTTCTACTTTGAAGTACTTCTTTCCACCAATTTTCTCTGTCAAGAATTAATTGGTCGTCTGTAGTTGATTTGTAAATATCTAAAATTGAGTATTTAAAATTTCTCTTAATGTGGTCAAAATCTAATTGTTTAAGTCTAATATTACCACCTTGTCTATTCTTAACGTATGCTCTCCAACGACTTAAAATCATATTTTCTCCATACGCTGAACCAACATATTTTTTTCCGTTTGAAGTGTCTGTTAATAGATAAACTCCCTTTTGATTTTGAAGTGCCTTTTTCCAATTGTCTTTTTCTAATACTCTGCACATTTTATCCCAAGAAATATTCACTTTATCATATTCTAGAAATAAGTCATTTATTACGGATTCAGCATTTCGAATCATATTCTGAGAGGTGTTTTTGAACGTTATTATTAAGCGTCCAAAGTACTTTTTATATTCGGAAAGAGTTTTAAATTTGTATCCAATACCGTTGAGAACATTTAAGTCCTTAGTTATTTTTCCTATATGAAACAGCAACCAGAAATTTTCATCGCTTTTGATTCGAATAAAGCCTATAGTGATTTGTCCATTTTTGAATGATTTGTTTTTGTTGTAGTTCCAATATTGTCCTGCAAGTATGGTTTCTATCTCATTATTATTGAATGTTTCTATTGGATTCCAATTGTCTTTAAACATTAAATTGAATCTTATTTTGACATTGTTTAAATTGTCAAGTTTCAATATGTTGTTTAGTTTAATGAACTCCATTTTAGTCTAAGTTTCTTTTCTGCACTGCCCTCATACCATTTTTTCTACTATCTTATTACAGTTACATTACCTTTCTTAAAATACTCCTGACCATCAATACATGTTACTGATAAGTGATATACAAAAACAGCTGGGTCAACAGGTTTCCCTTTATAAGTACCATCCCATCCCATTTGTTGATTGGTCGTTTCAAATACCAATTCACCCCATCGGTCATATAATTTTAAGTGCATAGTTTTTACATTTTGACCTCTTAAATACAACACCTCATTTTCCTTATCGCCGTTTGGTGTAAAAGCATTTGGAAGATATACATCTGGTTCACCACACCATAGTTCAAAAGCATAAATTGTAATTTTTTTTTGATAGGTACAACCACTCAAATTTTCAACATAATTCAAGGTGTAAGTTGTAGTGATTGGTGGATTAGCAAATGGATTGGAAATGCTAGAGTTACTCAAATTAGAAGTTGGACTCCACGAGTATGAGAAGTTACTATCGGGCAATGCATGTAAATAGGTTCCTTCTCCATTTAATAGGGTGTCTTTGTCCGATGTAATATTGATATAATTAGCATTAAACCCAGAAACTACAACCAACGCAGAATCATTTGCCGAACAACCGAAACTATTTTGATCACTTACATAATACATCGTAGTAATGAGTGGGTTAACAATAGGATGGGAAGAATTTTCACCAGAAATGATATCAGATACAGGTTGCCATGAGTAGGTTACTGTTTGATTGTTTAAACTTTCTACAGTTAAGGTATCGTTTTGCCCAGAACAAATAGCTCCGTTATAAGTTTTTATTAAAACGCCATTGTAGTTTATTTTAATACTATCTATAGCTGAACAGACACCATTAAATGCCATTACATAATACGTGGTTGAATCAGAAATATTAACTATCAAACTGTCTGATAAATCAGGATTTAAAGTATCAGTAAAAAACGAGTTGGTTGACCAAACATAACCAATTGCTCCAGTACCTATTGTATATAAAAGTGCAGATCCACAGGAGTTAATGGTTCCTGGAGTAGTAATATGAACTGGAGAGTCAACAATAATTGTAGTAGAAGTGTTTAACAAAGTATTACAGATTGAATCAACAATAGTAAGTGTAATAGGGTAGGTTCCCGCTGTCGAAAAAGTTCGTATAGGATTAAGAATTTGGGTGGTGGTATCTCCACTACCAAAATTCCATAAGTAATAATTATGAGGTCCGCTTGTATTGTTAAATTGAACGGTTAAAGGCGCACAGCCTTGAGCATCATCTAAAGTAATAATTGGTTGAGAAGACGAATGGAAGTTAACCGTAACACTATCTATATCACTACAAACACCGTTGCTAGCCATTACAAAATAGGTGACTGTTTGGTTGTCAAAAACAGTTAATGTATCAGCTAATCCAATGTTTAAAGTATCAGTAAACAGCAAGTTGCTCGACCAAATATAGTCCGTTGCACCAACAGCCGAAGCATTTAATAGTACTGGTTCACAACTTACGGTGTCAGGAAGGATTGAACTAATAATAATAGGAGGATTTACTACGATTAGTTGTTTAGCAGTATCAATGGTATTGCAAATTGAATCTTGAATTATTAGTGATACTGTGTAGGTTCCAGGTAAAGAATAGGTTCTTATGGGATTATAAACAGTTGAAGTAGTATCGCCGCTACCAAAATCCCATAAATAAGTGTCGCTACTATTGCTATTATTGGTAAATGTTACGGTTAAAGGGGCACAACCCTGATAATAATCGACGGTAAAATGTGCTTTTGGAACAATTTGAAAATCAAATTTAAACGTTCCATTATTACAGCCTGTACTATTATTGGTATTTGACCAAGCTCCTGGAGTAGTTGGAAAATCGTCGTTACTCCAACAACCAGCACAAACGGATTGATAAACGATACCATTTTTATCGAAACGACTAGTACCACCATCAACATGTTCGTTGCTTAAATTCCCGCCAAAGTAGGTACCGTATAGCAGTGATTGGACATTTCGTTCTAGTACGATTAAATAAAAATCAAATCCATTGGGTGAGTTGGGTAGAAAAGATCCTAAAGTTGTGGGCATTCCTGTTAATGAAGGTCCCGTTAATATATCGCCACCCCAGCCCGAAACATAAACGTTTTCACATCTATCTACCAAAAATGCAGATGGCGAGAATTTGGTGGTGGTTCCGCCGTTTCCAAATACTGTGCTATAATTTATTGACGACAAGTTATTGTCCATTTTAACAATAAAATTACTACTGTTTGGATTTTTGTAAGGAGCATTAATTATTGGAAAAACTCCACGGGTTTGGCCAACGGTATATACACTTCCAAAACGATCGATTTCTACAAAATAGCATTGGTCGTAATTATCAGTTCCAATCAACGTTGAAGCAATAATTTGACTTCCGTTGGTATCAATTTTTGTAATGTATCCATCTGTTTTTCCACCTAAAAATGTGTTATTAATGGCTCCCGAAGTTGTAGGGAAATTTACAGATGCAGTTCCTCCACATACATATACATATCCACTGGTATCAACCTTTATTGAAAAACCAGCATCAACATTATCTCCACCTAAATAAGTACTCCAATATACATTTGATAGGTTGGAATTTAGTTTTACCACAATGGCATCCTGATTGCCATTCAAAGTATTATCAAAGCCATAAACAATAGGAATATTGGTAGACTTGGTTGATGAGGTAATATAGCAATTGTTAAATCTGTCCAACATAATTTCACCACGGTATTGGTCACCATAGTTATTCATTAAGGTATCGTATAATAAACTTGTGGTAGAGTTTACTCCGTCATTCAAATTGCCACCTAAATAGGTTGACCCTAATAAAGTGGTTCCAGAGGCATTTAGTTTGGCAATATAAATATCCGTTCCATTGGTAAAATTAGAACCATTACTGGTAAAGTATACAGGTGTGCCTCCATTAAAAGTATTGTCGTACGAACTAGCATTAGTAGGAAAATCCATTGAGCTAGTTGCTCCATATAGATAAAGTTCGTTGTTTTCATTAGCAATTAAACTATGCACAGTTTCTGTAGCAGCACCTCCAATGTAGGTTGAATAAAGTAGGTTAGTTCCTGTAGAATCGTATCGAGTAATAACTACATCGGTAATTCCCCCTCCAGCAAATCCGTTAAATGTTGGGTCGTAAGCACCTAAGGTAACTGGATAACCAATTCCAAATGCAGTTCCACCAGCAAATAAACTACCATCATAGCCGTAAGTTGCAGACATTCCAAAATTATCGGCTGTAGAGCCTGAATAACTTGCAAAAATTAAAATAGGGTCAATAATCAACGGAATTTTATTGTTGTATTTTCCAGTAATTTGGAATGACAACGTGTGGTTGGTTAATACAAATTTGCAAGGCACTTCAACTTTTTGCTGTTTTATGGTTTGATATGCAAATGGTTTTTGCTCAACCACATCACCTACGGTTGTTTTTACCACCAAATTTCCAGTTTTATCAATATAAATTTTATCCACGCCATCGTAGTTGAATTGAACATCATGAAGGTTACTAGTGGGATTTACTATAATGTCGTATTTAATAAGATTACCTAGTGAATATAAGTTTAAATTGATGTTTTTGTAAATGTTCTGGTAGTTTATTTGGCGATATGCAGGAACGTTTCCTTTCCATTTTGATTCATCATTTCCAATAAAGTAATTGTAGTAATCCGGGTATTTTTCGGAAGAAGTAATTTTTGCGCTTAATGCATTTAGGAATCGTACCCTAAATGCATGATATCTGATTGAACTGCTCGTTTTTGAAGTAGAAAAGTGATTTTTTTTATACTCATCGGCATTGTACAAATTATATGTAACTGCATTGTTTTCGACAAATAAAGCACCGTTGCCTAAATCGGCTTTGAATAAAACGGGTGTAACCCATTGTCCTTTGTTTTCAACAAATCGAATGCCTTCGGTATGAGCAAAAACTACCTGAATAGCTCCCAGAAAAAAGAACAGAACATGTAAAATCTTTACCCTCATACATTTTAATTACAAGTAAATTTAAAGAAAAATTACCTATTATCAAAATTTAGTGAATAGCGTAACGAAATGAGTTTTATATTAAAGTCCTTTTAACAATTCGGTTGGTTCTTGAGCCAAAGGGTTATAAAGTAGCGCTTTGTTTAAACAAATTTTTGCTTCTAAAATATTCCCTAATCCGATATTAATTTTACCCAATAAGAGGTTGTTTTCGTAATCAAACGGAAAAAGTTCAGCTAATATTTTTGAATACATTAAAGCATTATTATTCTTTTTTCTGTTGTACCAAATTAATGACATACGGTAGTTAACGGTATAGTTGCTTGGGTCTACTTTTAATATTTTCTCATAAATTGTAATTACTTCATCCCAATTTCCCATTGAAGAAACAGGGTACACTAAACCCAACATGGCTTCTACCGATTTAGGTTTTAATTCAATCGCTTTTTTGTAAAAACTTATTGATTTTTGATAATCACCACTTTCATAGGTTAACCAACCTAAACGTAAATTAATTTCGTACGAATCGGCAGCATAAATCTTTTGAATTGGAGCAATAGCTTCATTATATTTTTGAGCATATTCTAATTCGTAACTTTTCGAAAAAGCTGTAATTATTGCAGTTGCATCCTGACCTTGTGCTTTAATGGATAAAATTAAAGTAACGAATAAAATGGTTTGTTTAAAACGTAATGAAATGTTGTTTTTTGTTTTCATTTGATAAAGGTTTTGTGTTGGTTAAAATATTATTTTAAATGAACTTGAAATCATAGTTGATTGATACCTTAATTGCGTAAAATTATCTGTTTTATCTTCCCATTGATATAAAAAACCTAATCGGGTTTTTTCTCCCAATGGAAAATCAATACTGGCATTAATTCTTCCATGAATTACATCGTAAGTATTAATTAATACCATGCCAAAATTTTCTGCAACAATTGATTCTCCTTTCTGAAAGTAAGAAACATAAAGGTTTTTCTTTCTTAATTTTAACTGAACAAAAGGAGAAATTACTAATTTGTTTTGTTTAATACTTCCTGTTTGATAAAAATTAGAACCTAGCGTTAATCCTTCTTTTAAAAATGGAAAAGTATAACTAAACATGGCTCCTGCAATAAATTGACTTACATTGTTTCGTTCAACAGGTTCAATGGTAGTATCTTTAGTTATAGTGTTATTTTGATCTTGGGTCATTGGTGATTTTGTTACTAGTTCAATTTTATCCCATTCGTATTTATTAAGGTTGGTAGTTCTATATTCTTGGTTAAATCCGGTAAAAAATGAAAATCGAAAAAATCCACTGTATTTACTAATTCCAGCAAGTCCAACAATTGAATTTTGTATAAAATCGCCTTTATAACTGATTTGATGAGTAAAAGTGGAGTCGATTGCAAAATCGCCAGGAAAATGGGGTGGTTTGCGTTTAGTGTAGATACTATCGTTGTATAAATAACTTACATTAGCATTGTACGCTGAGGCATGAGCAGCAATATTGAATTGCCAATATCTGTTTATTTTAATGGAAGAACCTAAATAATATTGATGTTGGTTAAAATTTCCCCAACTATTGTTTTGCTGAGTAACGTAGGTATAGCTCTGATACAAAGCAATACGTTTAGCAGGAAAATGTCCAATTCCAACCGAGAAATAGTTCAGATTGCCTGCACTATCAGTGTTAGCAGACAATTTAATTCCACCTTCAATAGTAACACTACTCAACCATTTTGTAGGTTTTAGCTCAACCGATTGAATGGATTTAGCTGTTTCTGCAAGTAAAAAATAATTACCTGTGTTTAAAGCGTTGCTATATAAGTTAAGTTGAGCAAATTCGCTTCCTTTATTTTGGTCAACTGCTTTTTGAAGGTATTTTTCGGCCATTATTGGCTCCGACAGTTTAGTATAAGCAATTCCCATTCTTACATTTAAATAATGATAATCCAAACCACTTTCTATTCCCCTATTACCTATACTAACTAAAGAATCCCATTCAGAATTTATAAAATATTGATAGGTTAAACGGTCAACAGTTTTATAACCCAACGTAGTTTGCCCAACAGCAAGTAACGTTGAAAAAAGGAATACAACCAACAAGGTTAAATAGTTGAACATAAAACAGCCTTAAATTTTTGTTGAATTCCTATAAAAGTTATAATCGCATTATCTGCATTCGATATTTCGAGCGAATAATTTATCGTTGATATTTTTTTATTAAAAATGATTCCTTCACATGAAGTGTTCATTTTTATTGTAGTAGGATTATGAATATTATCAATTTTAGCGAATGAAAAGCTATAATCAGCCTTTAAGTAATGATAAAATGGAGCAGTAAGGTCGTGTACACTTTTTAATAAAACAGGAAATAATTCTGAAATTGATAGTTTATCTTTTACCGTAATACCTTCGTAATAGCCCAAAATAATTTTATGTGCTGACAAATAAAAATTGTGCAACAATGAATTTTTATTACCATCAAAATCGGTAAAATAAAATTCGGTACCATTATTTACAAAAAATGCAGTAGATTTCGTTCTAGGGCAATACAGGTATGCCTGATTTTGAATAGTTACACCAACTTCCCAAGTAATAATTTCTGATTTAGATTCGAAACTGTAATGCCATTGCAATTTTTTACCTGGAATAAAATTAAACGCATCAAATATTAATGGGGTTGAAATAACATTGCATACGATTTCCGATTGTTTTGGAATATTGTATGAATGAAACTTGAAGGTATTGTTTTGATTGGTTAAATAATATCCAATTGGATATAACAAGGTTTTTGAACCAATATAGGGCGTAGCTTGTAATTGATAATGTAAATGTGGCTCAGGAGATCTTCCGGAGCTACCACATTTTGCAATTACTTGCCCTTTACTAACGTAATCTCCAACTTTTACCTCAATAGAATTTATTTTTAAGTGACTAAGTTTGGAGTAAAAAAAATCGTCGTGTTTAATTATAATGGTATTGCCCCAATTGTGTTGAATATCAACATTTCCTATTGCATTATCTTCAACACCATCAATTATCGCAATTACGGTTCCAAAAAGAGGAGCAGTAATAGGCATATTATAGCAATAATAATCCATTAAATCTACCCCTGATCCATGGTATGTTTTACCTTGTTCATCGATTATATCAAAATCCCAAGCATATTTATAATCTTCTTTATGGGTAATGGTTCCGTTATGCCCTTGCGATATGCGCCATTTCCCAATTATTGGTAAATCAAGGCTATAATAGGCCATTTTACTAAAACGCTCAACGGCGTTATAAAATTTGTAATGATTTTTTTCGGGTGAAAAATGTTGGTAAGCAACCAAATTTAATTTAGACGAATAACTTCTTTTACCTATAGCAAAAAGTACTATCCAAACTACTAAATTAAACGGCAATGAATATAGTGGTAAACCCAGATAAGTGAATAATCCAGACAAGCCACTAATTAATATAGCAATTACAGGAATGCAGAATAATAATAAAACAAATGAACGTGTGTTTGAAACAATAAAAAATCCGCCAAGAGCAATGGAAGTAAGAATAAAGTTAAAACCGATATAAGAGTATATCAATTGGGAAAAATCGGCTTCCATTAATTGGTAGAAACCATATCCAAAAGAAAACCCTACTATTGATAGTAAAAACGATATTCTGCTTTGAAATAAGAGTCCAATAGCGATTAATATCCCAGCAAAATCGTTGTATTGAAAAATTATTGCGCCAAGAGAACGAAAGTACAAGTAGAAGAAATTCGAAAATGGAATATTGGCAATTAATTCAGTAACATTTAAAAAAAATGAAGGAAAATATTCTAAGAAGGTCAGTGTGTTTTTCTCGTTTAATTGGAGTGCTGAAAAGTTCTTAGCACCTAAAACAAACAACCAGATTACAATTAAAAACGAAATGCTTAAAAATGGAAGCCCTTTATTGGCCAGTTGATGCATAAACCAAATGGATAAAAAGAATGTTAAAATACCAGCAATGATTATTAAGGCAATTAATGAAATGTTGAGTTGATAAAACCCACCCAAGGCCATTCCAACCATTGCTGAATTATAAGTATAAGTGCCATTGGTAATATTTTTATGATCAAAATGAAATGCAAGAGCGGTAAGTTGGCTAATAAAAATAGCCAACACACCCGAAATTCCTGCACCTAAATCGAAAAAGGAAACAAATAGTAGCAATCCAGCCAAAAAATAATTATTGCTAAAAAAAATCTGAGAATAACTGTTTAAAATTCCTTTTAGAAATAGCCTTAAATAATATTTAATAGACACTAAATGCATCAGCTATTACAATTTAAAATTTTTCAAATAAGCAGGAATCACTTCATCTTTTTGCAAACTATTTAATGTCTCAGAGTTTTTAATGATATGTGCTTTTCCATCCATATCTATCATCACAATGGCTGGTCGTAATGAAATAAACTGCATAGACTGAGTAACATTATAAGCGCCAACATAATGAGCCACAACTTGATCTCCAGGTTTTAATGGGGGCAACGAAATGTTTTCTCTAATTACGTCAATGTTCATACACATTGGTCCATATAAAACGGTGTCTTCTGTATGATAACCTAAATCACTGGCTGGAGTTATTTTATGATCGTACCAAAATGCGGTAAACATAATGTTAACACCAAAATCTAAAATGGTTGCTCTTCTTCCATCAGAAAGTCGTTTGTTGGCAATAACTGAACCTAATAAATAACCGGCATCATCAATTAACGCTCTTCCCGTTTCTAAATATAAATAAGGCAATTCTTTTTGGTCAAAACCTGCTTTTAACAAAGTTGTGGTAATGGCTTCAGCATATTCACTAATATCAGGAACGGTATCGCTTCCTTGGTAATATGAACCTTTTAATGTGTTTTTAGAAGCAAAACCTCCCCCCATATCAATATAAGAAATAACTTTATTGAATTTTAATTTAATGTTAATTGCTAGGTCGGCCATTTTTCCTGCTGCTACAGCATAAGCCGATGGGGTTAACATATACGTTCCAATATGGGTATGAAGTCCAACTAAATCTAATTTACCGGTAACAATTATTTTATTGATGGCATCCCATGCCTGACCAGTTTCGTAGTTAAAACCAAACCTGTCCCACATTGGATAAATGCCTGTATCCATATTTACACGAATTGCTACTCTTGGCTTTTTTGAAGTGTTATCAGCCAATTCGTTTAAACGATAAAGTTCATCTAAATGGTCGATATGAATGGTCGAATTGTTTTTTATTGCCAATAACAAATCTTCGTCCGTTTTATCTGGACCATTAAACAAAATTTTATCTCCTGGAACGCCATTTAATATTGCTTTTTCGTATTCGAAACGCGATACTACTTCAGCCCAAGAACCTTCTTGATGAAAAACGTTACAAACTGCGTTTAAATAACATGTTTTGTATGACCAAGCAAATTGAACTTTAGGATATCTTGTTTCAAATATTCGTTTTGCATTTCTATAATTGTTTCTAATTTTTTTTTCAGAATATACAAAAAGTGGAGAGCCATATTGAGCTATTAAATCCTTAATTTCAACGCCATCAATATTAGTAAATGCTGACCAGTCGGTTCTGTTTCCGAACTTATTCATTAAACCACCTTGTAACGATTTTATAATTGGTCGTTCATATGTTTTCTTTTTCATTTCTTTAGTTGCCATGATAGTATATTTTTGTGATGAGTGATTAATATTCTCCTAAGGTTGATATTTTTTCAAAATTTTTCATATCAACAATTAGGTCGTACGCATATCGAATAAATAATTTTCCTACTTCGTACTTTTTAAAAACTTTTGCAGGTTGTCCGAGTGCTTGATTTACGGCACTTTCAACTTGATTTTGACCTGCTCCTACTGGTAAATAACACCAAGCAGGAAATCGAGGGTTGATTTCAATTAAATAATACTGTTCATCAACAGTTTTCATTACCTCTAATTCAAACGGTCCTTTCCATTTGGTTTCTTTAACTAATTTTTTGGTTAAATCGATCAGTTTTGAATCGGAAATGGTAACTCCAGCCCATGCTTTACCTTTGTCGGTAATGTATAGTTTGCGCATTGGAACAGCTCCAATAAGTTTTCCATTTCCATCGCCAACTCCGCAAACATTAACTTCTGTACCTCTAATAAATTCTTGAATTAAAACTGGCAAGCCCCATTGAGCACTTATTTTATTAAAGTGTTGCATAGCTTGATCTGCCGTATATGCAATTTTGGCGTCATAAAATTTACCTTTAATGACTAATGGAAATCCAAATTCAGAAATTAATGGAGGTATTTCATGTGCAGCATAAATCATTTTTGCGAATGGCACTTTAATTCCGTGTTTTTTACCATATTCATACAAATTAACTTTGTTTCGAGCTTCAAATTGTTCCATGGTTGGAATAAGCATTTTTATTCCCAGTTCTTGGTCTAACCTGTTTTCGAGCTTAATAAAGTTGAACAATTCAGCATCAAAGTTGGGAAACAAAAAATCTACATTTTCTATTTTATTGATGTAACTAAATCGTTCAAACATTATTTCAGTCCCAGCTGTAGGGTAGGGAACTTGATATACTTTATCTATCAAATCGCGCATGTAAATACCAGGCTCGAGGGTCTCGTAGCTCAATCCAATAATTCTTACATTAAAGCTTTCGGCGTCGCGTAAAGCTCTAATAACAGGAACTCCTGGACCTGGACTGTCTATCGCATTTAGGCCAGTTACAGCAATGGTAAAGGTTGGTTTATTATTAACTTTTTTCATTCTGTCTAGAATTTTGTTAGCCAATTAACTTGTAATTGTTGAGCATGTTTTTAAAATCATACAAGTCTTTTTCAACAGTGTTCTTGTCAACTGCATAATCGTTTAACAGATGTTTCACAATTGCTTCATCGTCTTTTTCTTCTTGTAAAAGTTTTACAATTTCAACACCTATTGGATTTAGGGAGTAGCTGTCGCCCGCCGAAGGGTTAAACATAAAGCCTGAATCACTTATGGCAATGTCTTTTTTGAGTTTCATGTTAATAGCGTTTTATTATTTATTGTACAAATTTATGATGTATAATAGCTTATGCTGGTATATAATTTTGTTAGAATTGTATAAGATTTAGTCGAGAAGCGTTTCTATGGCTTTACGGTATATTACGGGGTTTTCTTTAAACTTTGAAATGGTAATTCCAGTAATTTTTTTAAATTGATTACTCAAATAGTGTACACTGCTGTATTCGAGCATAAAAGCAATTTCACTTACGGTAAATTCATTACTTGAAATCATTTCTTTTGCTTTTTCAATTTTTAGAAGAATAATGTATTTTTCGAGTGTTGTTTTGGTGATTTTTGAAAACACTTTACTTAACTTTTCATAGGGGAGTTGCAATTTTTGGCTGATATAATCGGAGTTTCTAATAAGAGAGTTGGAGTTGTAACTGTAAAATATAAGTTCGATAGCTGCTTGTTTTATTTTTTCAGTTAATAACGCGTCGGCATCTTTAATTATTTCAAATCCAATGTTACTTAATGTGGCCACAATTTTTTCCTCAGAAGTTTCATTTGAGTTAAACTCAACAGTTATTTCACCAATGCTAATGTTTACAATAATAACCGAAGGACAAAGTGCCAAACTAAATTGAATTAATTTTACACAACTATTTCCCAACATGTTTTTTAAGAAATATGTTTTGGTGCAAGTCATGGTAAAAAATAGAAAAAAATTAAATTGAAATTTTATTTAGTTTTTCAACAAACATTTTTGCGGCGTCGTTTGTATAGGTTTTTTCCTTAAATGTTTTAACCCATTGAATTCCTTTTACCACGTTAGTTAAAAAAACTTCGTCGGTTTGTAATAAAACATTGGCATTTAGCATGCCTTCAAAAATGTTAATTTTTTGTTGTTCAGCAATTTTTAAGATTTGTTTACGCATAACGCCATCCATACAGCCTTCGTCAAGACTTGGAGTGTAGATATTATTCTTTTTGTAAAGAAAAATATTGGAGTTGGTTGTTTCTACTATGCGGTTGTGTTTGTTTAAAATTACACAATCGCCCAAGTTGTTTTCCAACGCATATAAACCTGCCAAAATTTGTGGAATATCATTGGTGGTTTTAATGTTCGAAAGTTTTGAAGTACTTCTTCGGTGCAGGTTGTACAAATCAATATTTAAACCTTTTTCGTTTAATTCATATCGGTTAGTATCAATAGATTTTACTTCAATTACATAAGCACATTTTTCATTAGTTGGAGTATAAAAACCATCGGCATCTCTAAATACTGTTATTCGCGCTCTACCACCTTTGCAAATGTTATTCTTACTTATCAATTCTAACAATTGATGGATAATTATCTCAAAACTTACTTCGCAGTTTTTAAGTTGTAAAAAGTCCATCCCATTTTTTAATCGAACAAAATGGTCGTCTATAAAAAGAGGTTTACCGTCAATAATTCGTATGGTTTCGAAAATAGCATCGCCATATTTAAACGCTCTATTATTTACTGAAAATATGTTTTCAGTTTCTAAAAACAACTTACCGTTGTAATTGATATAGAGCTTTTTATTCAAATTAAGTAATAATTTGGTTGATATATACGTTTAAATCGGAGTTTTTGTTTACTTTAATACCTTTTACACCAACTTTTTGTGCTGATTCAATATCTCTTTCGCTATCACCAATAAAGAATGAGGAATTAGGATTAATAGCGTATTTAGCTATTGCTTTTTCTAAAAGTAATGATTTTGGTTTTCTACAAATACAGTTTTCAATATCGTTGTGGTGAGGACAGTAGTATATGTCGAGGAGTTGAATATGGTTCAATAAAAATTGCTTCCGCATGTATTGGTTAAGCAACGCCACATCGTTATGCGAATAAATTCCTTTTGAAATTCCTCCTTGATTGGTAATTACAATAAATTCAAAACCTTGTTTTTTCAACTTTTCTAGTGCTTTAAATAAACCATCAACGAACTTAAAATCATCTAGTTTAAACGTGTAATCGCCACGTTCTATATTAATTACTCCGTCTCTATCTAAAAAGATTACTTTTCGCACTAGCTAGTTAAAATAGTTTAAAATTTGATAAAAAAAGTTGGTTAATACACCTGGTACTAATAGTAAAGTAAATAAAAACCCAAAAGCAGCACCTCCAATATGCGCATCGTGTGCAATGTTGGTACTACCTCTCTTGTCCATATAAATTTCATAAATAATGTACAACACACCAAAAACAATGGGTGGGAGGCTTATTGGAAGAAAAATTATACCAATACCGCCGCTTAATGGAATAAATGCAATTGCTGCAAATAACACTGATGATACAGCCCCAGATGCACCAACAGAATTGTATGAATAGTCATTCTTGTGTTTTATTAAGGAAGGAACTGTTGCAGAAAGAATTCCTCCAAAATAAATAAATAAGAAATATAAAATAGCTTTAGCACCTACTGCTACAGCAAGCATATCTTCTACTGCTGTACCAAAAGAGTATAATACATACATATTGAATAATAAATGAAGAATATTGCCTCTGTCATGGACAAAGGCATGAGTAATTAGTCGGTGCCATTCTTTTTGTTGAGTTACTTGATAAGGGTTGAATAGCAATTTTGAATACAATTCTTGATTGTTGTTGGCTATTAGTGAAATAGCCACGGTAACAATGATTATTATTAAGGTTATACTCATTAAAATAAGGTCATTTGATTTTCACCATCATCATCGATAATGGGTTTTATAGGTCCTTTTTTCTCTTTTTTTTCTTCCGAAGGTAGCTTTATTTCAACTATTGGTTTTTCTTTGTTTTCTGTTGCTTCATCGTCATCCAAATCTCCATCATTTAACTCATCGTCTGTTGTTGGAATAGGGTCATCTTCTAACTCATCTTCTTCAATTACAGGTTCTTCGTAAGGAATAGGTTCTAACAAATCAATGTTTTTAACCTTGTAAATTGTTAAACGATTTCCAATTGCTTTTAGTCCTTTAATAGCGATAAATTCTTCTAAATTAATCGTTTCAGAAGTGCGATCAATACCCTTATCTTTTGAAAAATTTAATTGAATTTGTGGTTTCCAATCGGTTGATGCCAATTCGAGGAACGATTCGGGGTGTTCGGAAATGAATAGAACTTTATTTGGAGATGGTTCAATCAAGAAACGTTTAACGTTGTATTGTTTTTTATCCCCATCAAAATAGATAGCTGAAACAGGTTTTTTCGGATTCCATTTCTCAATTAGAATCATATTTTCATCAAACTTGGTAAACAAATCGAAACCTGTTAAATGATATTCGCCCGATTGCATAATGGTTAAAATTTTGTCAGTAGGTTTAAACTCACCTAAAAAATCGCCTCGACCTTCAGCATTTAATCGTTGAACGGTATCATCAAACCAAATTTTACGAGCAGATAAAGTGGAAATTCCTTTTTCCTTTAATTCAATTTTGGCGATAGGATATCTGGTTACTCTGTTTCCAAGTGCAGCACGACCTTTGATGGCAAGTTCTGAAAATTCAATTTCAAATTTCAGTTTACGCACACCTGGCTTTGGGCGCAGTTTTACCAAAATAGATTCCGCCTCACCATTTGGATTTGCAGTAAACCATAATATTTTTGAGCCAGCAGTTCCTTTCGTTAAATCGTATTCTTTATCTCTTGTTATGGAGGTTACTGGAAAACGCTTCATCATTGCTGGCCCTGTTTTCCCGTCTTGATAAATTAAGTTGTAAATGGTTCTTTTGTCGTCTTTTTTCCATACTCCTACATAGATTATGTTTTTTCCAACAAAGGCTTTTTGTGAGATTTTGGTAACTAACATTTTACCGTCTTCTCTAAACACAATAATATCGTCGATATCAGAACAATCGCAAACAAAATCGCCTTCTCCTCGTTTTAATCCATGTCCAATGAATCCTTCTTCTTTATTTACATAGAGTTTAGCATTATTTATTGCAACTTCAGCCGCATCAATGTTTTCGAACGAACGAATTTCTGTTTTACGTTCCCTACCTTCGCCATATTTTCGTTTTATTTCTTTAAAATATTCAATAGCAAATTCAATCAGGTTGTCGAGGTTGTATTTTACTTTTCTAAGCTCATCTTCTAATGCTAGCAACTTTTCATCCGCTTTGTCGGAATCGTGCTTAGTAATTCTTCGCATTCTAATTTCGAGCAGTCTTATTACATCGTCGGGTGTGACTTTTCTTATGAATTGTTTAACATAAGGTTGTAATAATTTTAATGTAGCATCTAACGCTTCTTCGTAACCCAATCCATGCAATTTTACATAGATTTTGTTTTCTATAAATAGTTTTTCTAACGAAGAAAAATGCCATTGGTCTTCCAATTCGCCTTTACGGATTTCCAATTCTCTTTTTAATAAATTAACGGTATTGTGTGTCGAAATTTCTAACAATTCGTTTACGCCTATAAATTTTGGTTTGTCATCGTGAATTACTGTGCTATTTGGTGAAACAGAAATTTCGCAATCGGTAAATGCATACAATGCGTCGATGGTTTTATCGGGTGAAACGCCTGCTGGTAAATGAATTAAAATTTCCACATTTTCTGCAGTATTGTCGTCAATTTGTCGAACCTTAATTTTGTTTTTACTATTGGCTTTTAAAATGGATTCAATTAACTTGTCGGTGGTAATACCAAAAGGTAATTCAGTAACTTTTAAAGTTTTTTTATCTTCTGCAACAATTCTTGCTCTCACTTTAACTCTACTACCTCTAAGTCCTTCGTTGTAAGCCGAAAAGTCAGCTAAACCTCCAGTGGGAAAATCGGGCATAATGTTGGTTTTTTTGCCTTTTAGTATAGCTATTGAACCGTCAATCAATTCGTTAAAATTATGAGGTAATGTTTTACAGGCTAAACCAACGGCAATACCTTCAACTCCTTGGGCTAAAAGTAGTGGGAATTTTATTGGTAAGGTTTCGGGTTCTTGATTTCTACCATCGTAAGACGAAAGCCAAGTAGTTGTTTTTGTATTAAATACCACATCTAACGCAAACTTTGTTAAGCGGGCCTCAATGTAACGAGGAGCAGCAGCTCTATCGCCAGTGTAAATATTTCCCCAGTTTCCTTGGCAATCAATTAGTAAATCTTTCTGACCAATTTGCACCATAGCATCGCCAATAGAGGCATCACCATGTGGGTGGTATTTCATGGTATTTCCGATAAGGTTGGCTACTTTGTGGTAACGACCGTCATCCAACTCTTTCATAGAATGTAAAATTCGGCGTTGAACTGGCTTTAATCCATCATTTAAATGTGGTACAGCACGTTCTAAGATAACATAAGAGGCATAATCCAAAAACCATTCGTGATACATGCCAGATATTTGAATAACATTTTCGAGTTGATCACCTCCATTATTATCAAATTCTTCGTCTCGTTCTATATTGTGCTCTTCGTTTTCTGCCATTTTTATAAATCCTTTGTTTGGATATTTTTAAATTCTAAAATGTAACTTTCAATACTGCTTAATATATTTTTGTGTCATTCGTTACTTCGTCGTTCTTAAATCATAATAATTTAACCATTCCTGCATTTTGACTTATTTTTCAATAAAAAAGTGTCGATAAAACACTTTTCTTCTAAAAAGGTTAAATTATCAATCGGTTGTCTATTTTAAACTTTTGTATTACTCACTTTGTTCGGTTGATGCTACACTATGGTTTCGGTACAAATTTCACTCTTTTCAATCGTAAAATTCACTCGAATGAACTAAATTTTTATCAAATGCACATACATCAAACTAAATCTTCTTTTAGGCTAACGTGCACCCACAAATTTAATTAAAATTAGAAATAAAACGGTATGATAATTATAAATGAAGATTCACGTCAAGATTTTGAAGGCAAGTTTTTCGACTAGATAGATTGCTTAAAAGAAAAAGATATAGGGTAACATAATATACAGTCATAAAGAAATTTGGTGCGCATTGATATATTATAAGGTAACACTATTCCATAAAAAAATAATTAGGTGTTGTACCATTAAATCTCTCATTTACAATTAAATTAGAGAAAGGATTGGATAATTTTAATACATTGTATAAAGGTGGGGTGTTGTATAAAGGTTTAGTTAAATTATAGCCCTTTGAAAGGGAAGTATTAGGGGAGAATAAATTTAATTTAGCAAATCTAGGTAACTTTTGTTAAATTTGCGGTGGATGATTTCTCTCCAATAACAACAGTTATTGTTGATTGAATGAGGAAAGGATTAGAGCTCTCCGTGATGAGCCATAAATATTTAATTAAATAAAATTTTATGGAAGCTATGGTTAAAGAAAAATTAGATTCAAAACAATTAATGGAATTAGAAGGCAATTATGGTGCTCATAATTATCATCCACTACCTGTAGTTTTAGAAAGAGGTGAAGGTGTTTATGTTTGGGATGTTGAAGGTAAACGATATTACGATTTTCTTTCGGCTTATTCAGCTGTAAACCAAGGACATTGCCATCCAAAAATAATAAAAGCCTTAACAGAACAAGCAAACACATTGGCGTTAACTTCAAGAGCATTTTATAATAATGTGTTGGGTGTTTACGAAAAATATGTGACCGAATATTTTGGCTATGAAAAAGTGTTGCCTATGAACAGTGGAGCAGAGGCCGTAGAAACCGCCTTAAAACTGACTAGAAAATGGGCTTATGAAGTAAAAGGTATTGACGAAAATGAAGCAAAAATTATTGTTTGCGAAGGTAATTTTCATGGTAGAACAACCACTATTGTTTCTTTTAGTAGTGATCCAACTTCATACACTAATTTTGGACCGTTTACTCCAGGTTTTATAAAAATTCCTTATAATGATATTGAAGCATTAGAAATTGCTTTGAGCGATAATAATGTTGCTGGATTTTTGGTTGAACCTATTCAAGGTGAAGCTGGTGTGTATGTTCCTAACGATGGTTATTTAGAAGAAGCTTACGAATTGTGTAAAGCTGCAGGGGTATTATTTGTGGCTGACGAGGTTCAAACAGGAATTGCACGAACTGGCCAATTGTTAGCGTGTGATCACGAAAATGTGGTTCCAGATATTTTAATCTTAGGAAAAGCATTATCTGGTGGTGTTTATCCTGTTTCGGCTGTTTTGGCAAACGATAACATCATGGATGTAATTAAACCAGGTGAGCATGGCTCTACTTTTGGTGGTAATCCAATTGCTGCAAAAGTTGCTGTTGCTGCGCTCGAAGTAATAAAAGACGAGAAATTGGCTGAAAACGCACAAATTTTAGGGGTGTTATTTAGAAAAGAAATACAAAAATTAGTGGAGGAATTTCCATTGCTTAAATTAGTTAGAGGAAAAGGTTTACTCAATGCTATTGTAATTAATGATTCTGAGGATAGTACAACTGCTTGGGATATCTGTATAAAACTAAGAGATAATGGTTTATTAGCAAAACCAACTCATGGTAACATTATTCGGTTTGCGCCTCCTTTGGTTATGAACAAAGAACAATTGTTGGATTGTGTTTCCATCATTCGAAAAACAATTACCGAGTTTAAAAAATAATGTTAAAAGCCTCGAATTTTCACGAGGCTTTTTTTTATTAACCTTGGTTCGTTGGTTAATTTTTTGTTAAGTTGGAAAAATTCGTTGAATTAGATTTATTTTTAATTCATGAAACGAATCGTACTTGTTCTCGTTTTGGTTTATAGCGGTTTTGAAATGAACGCTCAAAATAAACCATTGCCAAAAGTATCAAGCATTTCAGAAATTATTTTTCCTGCTTCGGCGAACATCAGAAATAACTTTAATTTGTTCTATGAAATTCATTTAAGTAGAACAACGATTCCTCAACCTTCATTCTGGTACAAGGTTACTTTTAATAAAAAATGTTCGTTTAAATTTAACCTGTTTTCTTTAATAGAATCGGATAGATACGATTTTTATTTATTCAAAATTGCTGGTAATCAATCGTTTTGTGATGCGCTTGCAAACAATAAACTAGAAGTTTGTGATGCCGAACGCGAAAACCGAATTTATACCAATCAAGAACAATCTACTGAGTTTAGAGCAGGTTTAATAAATGTAAAAGCCGTTGAAGTAGAAGCCGGAGATGCTATTTATTTAGAAGTTTTTAATTTAAGTGGAAACGATTGTGGGCATGTGTTGGATTTTCAAACCGATGATAACTCATTTGTAGTAAAAATGATTAATGATAATTGCGCCAACAACCAAAATCAAATTAATAACGATTCGATAGTTAGTTACCAACCTATTATAAAAGAACATGCCTTTTCTATTTTTAATGATTTATTGTGTAATCCTAAACAAAAACTAACCAATGTGTCATCAATTAAGATGAGTACCACAAAAGTTGAAGTAAAAAATAAACTCGATTTAAACTCCTATATCAAAGCACAACCAATAAAATATGTGCCGAAAATTGAAAATAAACCTGCTGTAATTAAAGAGAATGTAAAAACTCCACCAATGGTTGTTCAACCTAAAGTGGAGCCATTAATAATTGCAATTAACAACAGAAAAGTTCAAAAATCGACAGCCGATTTAAACAATATTTCAGAGTTGCATCGCAATGCTACCAAACTTGAAGTAGATAACGTATTGTTTAAATTATTGAGTAACGAATTAGCGCAGAAAATTCGTGGAGAAAAATTGAATCAACAACAGCTAGTTGAAGAGTTAAAAAAAACCTCAAAAAACAATAAAGAAAAAAGAATGGCATTAAATGATGAATTAAAAGATGTAAAACAACACAAAATTGAACTCGCCAATAAAATGAAAGAAGTCGAGTTTAAGATTAAACAAATTACTCGATTATTAGAAGTTGAATACGCCAAGAATAACCAGCAAGAGAGCAATTTTGCTTTTAACAAAAGCGTTGATAATAATAATTCCAATTCGTTGGGTTTTGCTAAATCGGTTTTTGTTCAAGGATTGGTGTATCGAATTCAAGTTGGAGCATATAAAAATTCCATCTCAGAAGATATTTTTAAAGGGTTAAGTCCAATTTATGGCGAATCATTTACTGACGGAATACGTTATTCGGTGGGTTCGTTTGCTAAGCTAAACGACGCTAAAGAAGCTAAAAATTACGTGGTTGAAAAAGGATTGACGGATGCTTTTGTAATTGCATATAACAACGGAAAAAAATTACCAATTGCCGCAGCTATGAAGTTGCAAGAAATGATGGAACTAAATAATAAATAATATTACTCGTGGTGCATTTGATAAAAAATTTGTCCATTCGAGTGAATTTCACGATTGAAATGAGTGAAATTTGTATCGAGAATTAAACTA
>JAVHRO010000112.1:0-36439 GCA_036171675.1 Vicingus sp.
CCCAGATTTGGATTACACTTGTTGCACAATTGCTTTTGATGGTTTTAAAAACCAAGTAAATATTGGTGTTGTCGAAGTTTTATTGCTTGATTTTTATTTTTGTCGGTTGATAGTGATTTTTTTTTAATCTATTTCACAACAGCCTTCAGCTCAACCCCCATGTTGTAAAAAGCAAAACCTAAAATATCGGCATTGGCATCAATTAATTTCGAAACTGGAGTTCCAGCACCGTGTCCGGCATTGGTTTCTATTCTAATTAATGTTGGGTTAGTGCCATCATTTTTAGCTTGCAATTCAGCAGCAAATTTAAACGAGTGTGCAGGAACCACACGGTCGTCGTGGTCACCCGTTGTTACCAATGTTGCAGGGTATTTTGTGCCTTGTTTTACATTATGAACTGGAGAATATGCTTTTAAGTAATTAAACATTTCTTTAGAATCATCAGAAGTACCGTAATCGTAAGCCCAACCTGCACCGGATGTAAACGTGTGGTAACGCAACATGTCTAACACACCAACACCAGGAAATGCTACTTTAAATAACTCTGGACGTTGAGTCATACAAGCACCTACCAATAAACCACCGTTTGAACGACCCATAATGGCTAAATAATCACTCGAAGTGTATTTTTCTTTAATCAAATATTCGGCAGCAGCAATAAAGTCGTCGAACACATTTTGTTTGTGTAATTGTGTTCCTGCATCGTGCCATTTTCGGCCATACTCGCCACCACCACGCATGTTGGCAACCGCATAAACACCACCGTTTTCCATCCAAACTGCATTGGCAACACTAAACGAAGGCGTGATGCTGATGTTAAAACCACCATAACCATAAAGCATGGTTGGGTTTTTACCATCGAGTTTTGTTCCTTTTTTGTAAGTGATGATAATAGGCACTTTTGTACCATCTTTTGAGGTATAAAACGATTGTTTCGATTCAAAATCGTTCGGGTTGAAATCAATTTTTGGACTCCAATACAACGAAGTTTTTCCTTCTTTTGGATTAAAAGCGTAATTGCTTTGCGGGGTGTTGTAATTGGTAAAAGAAAAATACACCGTAGTATCTTCTTTTTTACCACTAAAACCACTTGCGGTTCCTAACCCTGGCAAAGTAATTTCTCGTATGAGTTTACCCGAATAATCGTATTGTTTAACTTGCGAAACTGCATCTTTCATGTAATGTGCAAAAAAGTATCCAGCACACGTTGATGGATTTAACACATTTTCTGTTTCAGGAATAAAATCCACCCAATTCTCTTGCTTTGGATTTTTTGCATCTACGGTAACAACACGCTGGTTTGGTGCTTTAAAATTGGTTGATATAAACAATTTTGAGCCACTATTTTCCATTACATTATTATCGGTTTCGTAACCTTCCACCATTTTAATGATGGGGTTTTTGTCGTTAGACAAATCTTTAATGTACAATTCGTTACCCGATGTGGATTCAGAAGCAGAAATAATTAAATATTTATCATCTTCGGTAACCGAACCACCAACGTATCTTCTTTTTTGCTCTGCTGTTCCGCCAAAAATAAGTTGATCGGTTTTTTGAGCAGTACCTAACTTGTGGTAAAATAATTTGTGTTGGTCGGTTTTTGCTGAAAGTTCGCTGCCTTTTGGTTTGTCGTAGCTTGAGTAATAAAACCCTTCGTTTCCTTTCCATGACAACCCACTAAATTTCACATCAATCAAGGTGTCTTCTAAAATAGATTTTTTAGCGGCATCCATGATGATTACTTTTCGCCAATCGCTACCACCTATAGAAATTGAATACGCCACCAATTTTCCGTTTTTGGAAAAAGTTATTTCACCTAACGAAGTTGTTCCGTCGCCTGAAAACGTATTCGGATCTAAAAATACCGTTGGGGCTTCATTATCCTTTTGAGCATAAATCACGTATTGATTTTGAAGGCCATCGTTTTTGTAAAAATATTTAACGCCATCTTCAAAAAATGGAGTGCCGACTTTTTCGTAATTCCATAAAGCGGAAATTCTATCCTTTAATTGTTCACGTTGTGGAATGGCTTTTAAATAACCAAAAGTTACTACGTTTTGAGCTTTCACCCAAGCTTCCGTTTCTGGACTTCTATCATTTTCTAACCATCGGTAAGGATCGGCAACCTGCTGACCAAAGTAAGTGTCAACAACGCTGTCTTTTTTGGTTTCGGGATAAACTAATTTTTTTGTTTCTTTTAATTTTTCTTTTTTTGAAAAAGAAACTAAGGTTAGAACTACCATTGTTAGAAGAATAATTTTTTTCATTGTATATTAAATTAGTGACTTGGTGTAGTGGTAAATTCTCCCTTTTACACCTTTACAAGTTGATTAATTATAAAGGTACATCTTCAATTGTAATAACACCTCTTAACTCAGGAACTACTTTTTTTATAGAATCTTCAACACCTCCTTTTATGGTCATAGAACGCATTGAACAACTTTTACAAGCTCCCAATAATTTTACCTTAACTATTAAATCATCAGTAACTTCAACCAGCTCAATATCGCCGCCATCATCTATTAAAAATGGGCGGATTTGTTCAAGTGCTTGGTTTACTTTTTCGATAATTTCTTGTTTGTTCATGGGTTAAAATAAAGTAGTTAAAGATATGCTTTTTATTTCTATGAGCAGCCTTCAGTATTTGTCATTTCTACTACTTTTGTGGGCTCTAGGTTGTTGTTTCTTAATTCTACTTGTTCAATCACTTTGTCTGCAAAAGCGATAAAAGCAATTGCCTGAGGTGTGTTTTCCTGTAGAACAGCTGGTCTTCCCAAATCACCTGACTCCCTAACACTTTGAACCAACGGAATTTCTCCCAATAATGGAATATTTTCAGTTTCTGCCAAGCGTTTTAATCCGTCTTGTCCAAAAATGTAGTACTTATTGTTTGGTAATTCGTCAGGAGTAAAGTAAGCCATGTTTTCAATAAAGCCTAGTACTGGAACATTAATTTGTGGGAGTTTAAACATTCCGACAGCTTTACGAGCATCGATTAATGCCACCTTTTGCGGAGTACTTACTATCAAGGCGCCGGTAACGGCCACTGTTTGTACTAAAGATAAGTGAATATCGCCTGTTCCTGGAGGTAAATCAATCAACATATAATCTAATTCTCCCCAGTTGGCTTCGGTAAACAACTGTGTTAATGCTCTGGTTGCCATTGGTCCCCTCCAAACTACAGCTTCATCGGTTCCAGCAAAAAAACCAATGGATAATAATTTTACCCCATAACTTTCTATGGGTTGTATTTTTGTTTTTCCATCAACCTCAACCGAACGTGGACGTTCGTCTTGAACATTAAACATTAACGGCATAGATGGGCCATAAATATCGGCATCAA
This sequence comes from Vicingus sp., assembly GCA_036171675.1. Lineage (GTDB taxonomy): Bacteria > Bacteroidota > Bacteroidia > Flavobacteriales_E > Vicingaceae > Vicingus. Next base: position 3,344 of record JAVHRO010000112.1, read on the forward strand.
CCAAGCCCACTTTATAACCCTTGTTGGCCAAAGCAACGGCTAAATTTGCAGTTATTGTAGATTTTCCAACGCCTCCTTTTCCAGAGCCAATGGCAATAATGTTTTTTACATTAGTTAATATTTTAGTGCTTTCTGGTGCTTTTTGAATTGGGAAAAAGTTAATATCAAATTTAATGCCCGCACCCAACACTCTTTTAATATGGAGTTCACAAGCCTCAATTATTCTTTTTTTGTTATGTAATGCAGGATTACTTATTTGTAAGTCAAAGTATAAAATATCATCTTTAAAATTGATATTTGAAACCAGCTTTAATTCTACAATATCTTTTTTTAAATCAGGCTCAATTACAAAACTTAACGCCTCTAAAATTTTTTCTTCCGGATAGTTCATGGTCTTATTTGTTTTTATACAAAATTACTAAAAGGATAATTACAGATTAACAAATGTTTTTTTGTTGGATAGTTGATTTTTAGTTATACCTTATATATTAGGGTATAAATAGATATAAATAAAGTCAACGTAGTTGGTTAACAAGGTATTTTATTCACCCTATTGGTATGTCTCCCCCCCTCAAAAGAGGTACTAAAAAACACATCAATACATTTTTTAGCTTCATTAATCGTTATGAATCGAGCCGGCAATACTAAAATGTTCGCATTGTTATGTAATCGAGCTAATTCAGCTATTTCAGTTTTCCAACATAAGGCACTTCTAATTCCCTGATGTTTGTTGGCGGTCATATTAATACCATTACCACTTCCACAAATTAATATTCCAAACGATTCATTAGTTTTATCTTCTTCAATAAATGTTGCTACTGGATGGGCATAATCTGCATAATCTGTTCTTTCATCGGTTTTTGGACCAAAATCATTAACTTTAAATCCTTTATCAGTTAAATAACTGATTAGCGTTTTTTTTAATTCAAAACCTGCATGATCGCTACCAATTGCAATTTGTTTTACTACCATAATTTATACTATTATATGCGTTTTATCAGTATTGTTAATATCAATTAATATCAATTTTAACGTATTGATTTTAAAGATGGTAAAGTTAACTATTAAGGTGTTGATAATTAAATATTAGTTTAGTAAATAAATAAATTTTTTTCTTGGATTTTAAAATAAAATTTAGAATTGGTTATAAAAAATGAAGTACCAAATTTTTAATACATTTTTTAGATTAAGTTACCAACACAAAATAGCTTCATAAAATGAATAACTTTATATTAACATTTACATCATATTAAAAAAACTAACCATTGTTAATTACTTTCTTAGTAAACACATTATCAAAAAACTAATTAATTAAAGCATGTTAGTTATTTCTTATAAATTAGCATTTTTAATATTAACAAGTAAACTATTTCATAATTTTAAACAGTTTTAACAGCTTAAATATAGTAGTAGATTTAATTAATTTTTTATAAAAAGAATTATTATATATATGTATCGTTTCATTCTCTTCATTTTTTTAACATTTCCGTTTTACCTAATTTCACAAAATAGAATTGGAGATGGTTTTAAAAAATTTTATTACGACAATGGAGTTTTATCTAGTGAAGGAATTATTAAAAACGGCAAACCTGATGGGTATTGGATAAACTACTTCGAAAACGGTCTAATAAAATCGGAAGGAAATAGAAAAAATTATTTATTAGACAGTACTTGGATTTTTTATAACGAAAAAGGTAATTTTTTAACTAAAATAAATTATAAAAATGGGTTGAAAAATGGATTGAAAATTCAATATGGCGATAGTTGTAATATTATTTTAGAGGAATATTTTGAAAACGATGTTAAACAACAATTAACCATAAATTATTTTGATATAAAAAATAAAATTAAATGGAAAGAACAACCATTTGTTGATGGTCTAGAAGAAGGTACTGGGTATGAGTATGCGCAAGATGGTAGAATAATTACTATTTTTAATAATAAAAAAGGAACATTTATTGGAAAAGAATCAATAAATAGAATTGATAAAAATAATTTAAAACAAGGTCTTTGGAAAACCTTTTATGATAATAGAAAAATAAAAACAGAGTCAACCTTTAAAAATGATTTATTAAATGGCTATTATAAGGAGTACGATAAAAAAGGTAAATTGCTTAATGCAGTTTTATATATCAATGGTGTTGCTCAGCAATTTGCTGACGAACTAGCTGATTTATCTTTAAAAAAGGAATATTTTAACAATGGAAAATTAAGAAAAGAAAGTTTATTGGATGTTAATGGTAAAGAACATGGATTGGTAAAATATTATAACGAGGAGGGTAGTTTAGCTTATTCAGAAAACTATTTTCATGGAATATTATTATCGAAAGGATTAATTGATGATAAGGAACAAAAACAAGGTGATTGGGAAGAATATTATGTTGATGGTCAATTAAAATCAAAAGGAAAATACATAGATGGAAAAAAAATAGATGAATGGGTTTATTATTTTAACAATGGAAAAATAGAACAAAAAGGAAAATATATAGCTGACGAAAAATTGACTGGATATTGGATTTGGTACTATCCAAATGGAGAACTATTGAGAGATGAAAACTTTAGAAAGGGATTGGAAGATGGTTTAGAACAAGAATACAGTGAAACTGGTCAGTTGGTGCGTAAAGGAGAATATATTGATGGACTAAAGGAAGGTCCTTGGTTTTACGAATACGGTGACCATAGAGAAGAAGGAGAATATAGAAATGGTGAACGAAATGGATTATGGAAATTTTATTATCCAAACAATAAAATAAATTTTGAAGGTAATTTTGTGGAAGGTGTTCCAAATGAAAAACATACCTATTTTTATGAAAACGGAAAACTTAAAAAAGAAGAAAATTATATCATGGGCGTTAAAACTGATATTTGGAAAGTGTATAATGAATTAGGGGAACTCATCGTATCTATTTATTACAAAAATGGTGAAGAGGTAAAACTGGATGGAATAAAATTAAAATAAACATAGAACTTGGATTATTCAAAAAAAAATAAAGAAGAGTTAATTGCTGAAATAAACAATCTTCATCAGAAAGAAGATCATGTTTCGTTTATTTTAAATAGAATAAATGTAATGTTTTACAAAATTTCGATTAAAGAAAGCAATGTAAAAGTTATTGAATATTTAAGCCCGCAAGTAGAAAGTGTATTTGGTCTAAACAACGAAGAGTATCGATTAAATCAAGATAAATTATCGGAATATTTTCATCCTCAAGATTTAGATGATTTAAAGAAAAAAATAAGCGAACACCATAATGACAAAGAACCCCAAACCTTTATCTATAGATTTTACCATAAAAAGAAAAAAAAATACGTTTGGATAGAAGAAACCTTGGTAAATATTTTTTCTGCTGAGCATAAAAAAATTGGTGTATTTGGAACGGCTAAAGATATTTCAGAAAAAATAGAAACAGAAAACAAGTTAAAATTTATCTTAGAAAACATTGGAGAATGTATCTACAACGTAAAGTTTAACGATAATGAAAAACTGCTAACCTATATTAGCCCACAAATTGAACAATTATTAGGGTTAACGATTAGCGAATTTCATAAAGAAGGAATAAGTGGTGAATTAAAAAATAGAATTCATGCTGATGATCTTGATTTTATAAATAACAGCGTGTCTAAAGCTCTTTATATAGATAAAAAAACAGAAATTAACAGCGTTTTTAGGTTTCAACCCAAAGGAAAATCAACATACATTTGGATTGACGAAACCATTCATGTTAAATATGATAAATCAGGAAAAATTCTTGAAACCACCACGGTAATTAAAGATATAACAGAAAAAAAGAACTCAGAAGAGTCGTTGTTGTTATCAGAAAAAAGCTACAAAGATTTGTTTAATATTAGCCCAAACCTTTTGTATATTCAAGATAAAAATGGAATTTTTATCGATGTTAACCAAACGGTTTTAGAAAAATATGGTATTACCAAAAACGAAGTTATAGGTAAAACACCAGATATATTTAACGCAAAAGGAAAAAACGAACATATCGATATACAGCTTATCTATCAAAAAGCATGGAATAATGAACCACAAACCTTCGAATGGTGGGCCATCAACAAAGATGGTAAAGAGTTTTTAAAAGAGGTTGTGCTTAAAAAACATAAGTATAAAGACCAAGATGTGCTTATTGCTAGCGCAACAGATATAACAGAAAAAAAAATAATCGAACAACATCTAAAACAAAACGAGGAACGTTATAGACAGTTGTTTACCAAAAACATGGCGGGTGTTTTCATTACAGAAAACAATAAGGTTATTGAATGCAACAATTCTTTCGCAAAAATTTTTGGATTTAATTCCAGAATGGAAGTAATGGGAAAAACTGTTACCGACTTATATTTCAGCCCTAGCGATAGAGAAATCTATATTAATGAACTACGAAAAAAAGGTTACTTAACCAATCATAGACTTAGACATAAAGATAAAAATGGAAAAGAAGTCTGGGTGTTAACCAATGTTAAACTAGTTGAAAAATTAGTTAACAACGTTTTACATACCCGGCTCGAAGGAACTTTGATTGATATTACCGAACAAATACTTAACGAAAAACGATTAATAGAAAGCGAAAAAAAATATAAAAACCTGATAGAAACATCTCCATATGGGATAATAATTCATGTTCAAGGAAAAATTTTATTTGCCAATCAAATGGCACACAATATTGTAGGCTATAATCCAGAAAAAAACCTCTTGATAGCTAAGGATGTAATAGACTTTTTATTACCTGAATATCAAGACGACGTTTATAAAAGAAGAGCGTTGTTAAATAAAGGAAAAGATGTTTCTTTTGTTGATGTTAGAATAAAATCGCCATACAATGGTAATATTATAGACATACAAACAAGATCAATTTCCATAGTTTATCAAAATAAAAAAGCTACTCAAATTGTTTTTCAAGACATCTCATCACAAAAACAATTAGCCAAAGAAAGATTAAAAAATCAAATAGCAGAAGAATCAAACAAACTGCTACAAAAAGAAATTGCTGAACGAAAAAAAGCCGAGCTAGCATTGATTCAAAATCAAAACTATACCAACAACTTAATTTCAAGCTCCCTTGATGTGATTAGTTCTACCGACGAAAATAACAAAATAGTTGAATTTAATAAAGCTGCCGAAAAAACATTTGGTTATACAAAACACGAAATGACCACTCTTTCTTCAAAATCACTATATGCCAATGAAGATAATTTTTATAGAACTAAAGAACAACTCGATAAAACTGGATATTTTTCAGGAGAAATTCAAAACAGAAGAAAAAACGGTGAAATATTTACCTCTTTTTTATCAGCCACCGTTCTAAGAGATAATTCTGGTAAGGTGATTGGCACTATGGGTGTTTCTAGAGATATTACCGATATAAAATTAGCGGAACAAGAATTAATTGAAAGCGAAGAACGATATAGAGATTTGTTTGAAAATGCCTCCGATTTAATTCAAAGCGTTAATGTAAATGGTTCAATTGCCTATGTAAACAACTCATGGAGGCAAACCCTTGGTTATTCGGTCAATGATTTGGAAAGCAAAACCATTTTTGATATTATTCACCCTCAAGGCAAAGATCATTGCATAAAACTTTTTAATGATTTAATTAATAATAAAAATAATAACCCAATAAAAATAGCGATAGATTTAGTGCATAAAAATGGTAATAAAATTTCGCTTGAAGGATCTGTTAGTTGCAAACTAAATATTGAAGGAAAGGTGGTTTCAACAAGAGGAATTTTTAGAGACGTAACAGAAGAAATTTGGATAAAAAAGAGACAGGAGGTTTATAACAACGTATCTAAGATTGTTTCCGAAAAAACAAATGCTGAAGAAATTTATGAAGCAATTCGGCTTGAGCTTAGTAACGTAATGAACACAGAGGTATTTGCCATTTGTTATGCTATAAATGAAAACACCATTGCTTTTCCTTATTATTACGATGTTTCTAGGGGTGGAAAAATAACAACAACACCAAGAGCACACAGGAAAGGTATCAACGAATATTTTTTAAAACAAAAAAAAGCCAAGGTTTTAAAGCAAAAGGAAATGAACAAACTTTTGGTTGAAGATAAATACGAGTTGATTGGTAGCCCTTGCAAAGTGTTTGTGGGTGTTCCTTTAAAAGTTAATAACAACGTAGTGGGTGTTCTTTCGGTTCAATCGTATCATAATGAGCTTGAATACGATGAAAAATCGCTTGAAATTTTAGAGTTTATTTCTGGGGCTTTGGGGCTTGCTGTTCAGAAAAAGTATGACGAACAATTGTTGTTTGAACAAACATCAAAACTAACGAGTATTATAGAAAACAGTTCGCACTTGTTTTGGACTTATGATAAAAACCTTGGATTAACATCGTTTAATCAAAACTATTCAGAGGCTGTTTTTGAATTGTATGGTTTTAGGCCAAAAATAGAACCCAACACGATGAACCGCGTTGAAGAAAAAAAGCTACAACCGTTTTGGGATAAAAAATATGAAGAAGCTTTTGCTGGAAAAAAAGTTGAGTTTATTACAGAAAGAACAAACACTAATGGAAATCGGGTGATAAGAGAGGTGTTCCTAAACCCAATATTCGATGAAAACAATAAAGTAGTTATGGTTTCTGGTATAGCCCATGATATTACCGATAAACAAATAGCCGAAGAAAATTTAAAAAATTCGTTGAGAGAAAAAGAGGTGTTGTTGAAAGAGGTTCATCATAGGGTTAAGAATAATTTGCAAGTTATTTCAAGTATTCTTAATCTGCAATCCTCTTATGTTGAAGACGAAAGCATCATAAAAATACTTCGCGAAAGTCAAGACAGGATTAAAACCATGTCAATTATTCACGAAAGCTTATATCAAGCAAACGACTTTTCAAAAATAAATTTTTCTCAATATATTGCTAATTTGTCGAAAAATTTAGTACTTTCATACGGTAATTTTGGTGTTTATATCGAAACGGTATTTGAAATTGATCAGGTTTCATTGAGTTTAGACCTATCAATTCCTTGCGGATTAATAATAAATGAATTAGTTTCGAATTCATTAAAATACGCTTTTAAAGGCATGGACAAAGGTAAATTAACCATAAGTTTGCGCCTTGAAAATGATTGGGTTACGATGAGTGTTAAAGATAATGGTGTTGGATTACCAAAAGACTTGTCGATAAGTGAGTCTAATACACTTGGTTTACAATTAGTTATAGCATTAGTTGAACAAATAGAAGGAACAATGAAAATAGAAAATATAAACGGAACGCAATTCACAATAACATTTAAACAAATACAATAATGTCAAAAAACAACATATTGGTAGTAGAAGACGAAAGTATCGTTTCTAAAGACATACAACAAAGCCTTAAAAAATTAGGATATAATATTGTTGGTGCAGCATCTACCGGTGAAAAAGCTATTGAATTGGCAAACGAAACAAAACCCGATTTAGTGTTAATGGACATTATGCTAAAGGGAGGTATGAGTGGAATTGAGGCTGCCGAAAAAATTCGAGCCACATTAAGCATTCCAGTAATTTATTTAACAGCTTATGCAGATGAGAATACCTTGGGGAAAGCAAAAGTTACAGAGCCGTACGGATATATTATTAAGCCATTTAAAGAAATAGATTTACACACCTCTATAGAAATGGCGCTTTATAAGCATAGTAAAGAACAAGAGATAGTTAAAGAACGTGATTTTTTATATTCGTTAGTTGAAAATAAAGATGGTGATGAAAATGTTCTTTTTGTTAAATCAAACTCTAGATTGGTTAAGGTAAAAGCTTCTGATATTTTGTTTGTTGAAGCCCTCAAAGATTATGTGGTAATAAATTTAGGTGATTCTAGGTACACGATACATTCTACCATGAAAGATATTGAGAAAAAACTTTCTGGAAACGAGTTTATTAGAGTTCATCGCTCATTTATTGTAAGGCTTGACAAAGTTTTGGCTATAGAACAAACAAATATTGTGATGGAGGGAGGTAAAAAAATGATTCCCATCGGAGGTTCTTATAAAGACGACTTGTTTAACAAGATAAAAACCATATAATTTTTAATTTTGAGGTTTGAAGTTCAAAGTTAAATCAGAATAAAACCTCAACCCTTAACCTTAAACCTTAAACCTTGAACCCAAACGAAGTTGGTGTAAATAATGGAAATATTTTTGGATTTCCATATACTTTATCCGAAAGCCAAATAGTTATTATTCCTGTGCCATCAGACGTAACATGTTCTTACTCCAAAGGAACAGCAAGCGCTCCTCAGGCAATATTAGAAGCCTCAACACAACTCGATTTTTATAGCCCTTATTTAAAAAATGCTTGGGCTTATAAGGTGGCTATCATACCTATTAATGAAGAGGAGATTGAAAAAAATAGAAAGGCTGGTGATGTAGCATCAACGCTAATTAAAAAACTTGAGGAGCAAGAGGAGTTGGATGATTTGGACCAAAAAAACTATCATTTTGTTAATGCACATTGTAGCTTCCTTAATTTACAAGTAGAACAACTGGCAACAACCTATTTGAATAAAAATAAATTGGTAGCAGTTTTAGGTGGAGACCACAATTCTCCTTTGGGTTTAATCAACGCCTTAGCAAAAAAATACCACAGTTTTGGAATACTTCAAATTGATGCACATGCCGATTTAAGAGATGCTTATGAGGGTTTTGAGTATTCACATGCATCCATCATGTTTAATGTTCTAAAAAATCCCGTAATTAGCAAGTTGGTTCAAGTTGGTATACGTGATATTTGTCCAGCCGAAATAGAGCTAATAGAAAAATCGAATGGAAGAATATCTACGTTTTTTGATTGGGAAATTAAACAACAACAATATGCGGGAAAATCATGGGAAGAACTATGTGATGAAATTATTGACCAGTTGCCCGAATTAGTTTACATCAGTTACGATATTGATGGGCTAGATCCTAAACTTTGCCCTCATACAGGAACTCCTGTTGCAGGAGGTTTTGAGTTGGAACAAATCAACTTTCTATTCAATAAATTAATGGAATCAGGTAAAAAAATTATAGGTTTCGATTTAAACGAGGTGGGCAAAGAAGAGTGGGACGCGAATGTTGGAGCCAGAGTTTTGTATCGTTTGTGTAACTTTTTAGCGAAGAGTAATTTTTAAAGGAGTAATTTTTACACGCCGTTTAATGCAGCTCCTTTTGTCACCAGTAATTCGCTGATTTTAACAAGGTCATCATTAATAAATGCGCCATGAGTTAAAACTTATAATAGTATAAAAAAAATCTTTTTTAAGAGCAGTTATTTTATGCCTCACATGGGGTTCTTAAATCAATCATGGCAATTTTCCAAGTGTTACCAATTTTGGCAAAATAGAATTTTGCATGAAAGGTATTAATTACGGTGTAATCAATTTTTTCTGAAAGTGCAGAAATGGCTTGTTTTTCCTTTTCGTTTAGGTTGGTAACATACCAAAATTCATCGTTTATTAATGGGTTTATTTTTTGAACAAAACATCCTTCTTTGTTGTATGGTGTAGCGTCGCAAATAATTTGGGGTAAGCTATCAAAAACAGGCTGCTCATGGATATGATTTAAATTTAATTCAAAAAATGATTTACTTTGAATAGATTTAAATCTGGAAATTTCATACTGTAGTACAAAACTTGGCATGGATCCATTTGATTCAATAATATAAAAACCAAAAGTTGGGTCAATAAATTTGTTAAATCCGTCAGTATTTTTGTTTTGTATTGCCGAAGTAAACGATTGGTAAATTCCTAAAAATTCTTTTTCGTCGACCGTCAAATTTTTTGCTGCTTCAATAGTTGATTTCCTTACAATTTGTGTTGAGTCAGTCTCAACAGAAGTATTGTTTTTATTAGAATTGTTACAAGAAACAAACACGATTAGTGTTCCAAAAATCAGTAATTTATTCATTTTATAATAGCTTTTATTGGTTGACCAGAACAAGCACTAGGGGTGTTAATGTTTAATAAAGCAGCCAATGTAGCCGCTATGTCAGGAATAATTACTTTGTTAGATGTTTCTCCTTTCGGGATATTAAAACCATACCAAATTAAGGGCACATGGGTGTCGTATTGATAAGGCGAACCATGAGTACAGCCAGTTTTATAACCAGCATTTATCCATCCTGATTCTAGCACAAACATTATATCTCCTGAGCGTTTTTGATTATATCCACGTTGAATAGTTGCAGCTATATTCTCATCAAAAACGGTTGTTTTTAGTGTGTTTTCAGTGTAAGTACGATTTACCCCTTCAAACGTCAAAATGTAGTTAGCAATTTCTTGTTCAAATTCTGGAATATTAAGGTTGTGTTTTTCTAATGTTTCGTGATTAAGAAATACTTGACCGTTGGACACGTTTTCAATGACGTCCGACAACCCTAATTTAATTGAACAATACGACTTAAGGTTCGTGGATAGTTGTTTTACATCGAAATAGCCACCTGGAATATGATGGTCTGTCAAATATTGTGGAACATCAACCACTGCATGATCAGCGGTAACAAAAATTAACAGCTCTTCTTTTTTAAATTTCGAATCTAAAAATGAAAATAATTCAGCCAAACTTTGATCCAATCTTAAATAAGTGTCTTCAACTTCAATTGAGGTTGGACCAAATTGATGACCAACATAATCGGTTGATGAATAACTTACCGTTAAAAAGTCTGTAATATTATCTGTTCCTAAACTTTCTCCGTTTATTGCTGCTATAGCCATTTCGGTGGTTATGTTGTTTCCAAATGGTGTGGCTTTAATAAGGCTGTAATTATCGTTGCTATCACGTAAAGCAGACAATTCATGTGGAAAGGTAGGTTTTTTTTCAGTTTTATACAATCCTTCGTACATATTATCATCAGCAACTCCTTCGGTATATTGATTTAATGGTAGCAGGGTGTTCCATGGAGAACTTAGATAGGTGTTGGCAGAATTTTTTTTGTTGATCTCATTAACCCATTCTGGAAGTTGATTCATGTAATAAGAACTTGAAATCCACTTTCCATATTTACCACCATCAAACCAATAAGCCGCATCAGCACTATGACCAGCAGGTAGTATGGCACCCCTATCTTTTTGAGAAATTCCAATAACTTTTCCTTTTAAATTGGTAGCAAGTTTAAGCTCGTCGGTAATGGTTGTTCCTAACATTCTTGAAGGCGACATTAATCCATCTTTAGATTCGCTACCAATCGTTTTTACCGAGGTGTCTTCGGCGCAGTACACATATTTTCTAAGATTTTTATCGTACCAATCGTTAGCAATTATTCCATGATTTTCTGGGGTTGTACCTGAATAAATAGAAGCATGACCTGGCCCAGTATATGTTGGCACATAATTGTATTGGGTGTTTTTGCAATTAAAACCTCCTGCGATTATTTTTTTAAAACCGTTGTTGCCGAATTTAATCCAATATTTACTTAAATAATCGTAACGCATTTGGTCAATTACAATTCCAACTACAATTTTTGGTCTTTTTTGTTGAGCAAAAGCAGTAAATCCTATAAGAACAAATAGAACAATAACATATTTTTTATTCATACTTGATTTTTTAATATCATAAAAATTAATCCAATGCCTACTATTAAACTTAATCCAATGTTTGCAAAAGCGAAAACATAGTTTCCAGTTTTTAATAACGAAAATGTTTCTAAACTAAACGTGGAAAATGTGCTAAAACCACCACACAAACCAGTGATTAAAAATAGTTTTATTAAATCAGAATCAACCATTTTTTTGGTGTATAAAATCACTATTGCCAAAACTATACAGCTGATAAAGTTAGAAATAAATGTTCCCAACGGAAAACTTCCGTGATAATAATTAAACACAACTTTAGATACGCTATAACGCAATAAACTACCTAATCCACCGCCGAAAAAAACAGCAAAAACATTTATCATATGGTTAGTTTTAGGTTAAAATATTGGTTTAAAAACTTTAATATTTTCCAAACCATCCAACTTACTGTAACCCCAAGCATAGCTCCACAAACAACGTCGCCAGGGTAATGAACCCCCACATAAATTCTACTGTACGAAACCATTGTCGCCCAAAAAAACATATAATAAATTAACTTGGGATAGTGTTTTTTAAAAATTAATCCAACTAAAAAGGCGAATGCAAACGTATTTGCAGCATGTGAAGAAACAAAACCATATTGACCACCACAGGCACCACCTATAGTGTGAATTAAATTTGCAATTGCTGGATTGTGACAAGGGCGCAATCGCATAAAAACATCCTTAAATAAATAAACAGAAAGTTTATCTGCTATAAAAATAATTGCAGTGATAAATGGCACCAACAAAAGTCCTCTCCATTTAAATGTATAAAAGATTAATATAGCCAAAAATAAATAAAGAGGAATCCATGAAAAACGCTCGGTCATCCATTGAAAAATGGAGTCAAAAAACGGTGAATGTATGCCGTTTAAAAACAAAAAAAGTTGGGTGTCAATATGGTTTAGTGAAGATAAAATAATATGAATTTAAAAGTAGAACAAATGTAATGATTTGTATTTAAAACTCCTTCAACCAATTTATTGCATCTTCTTTGGTTTTAAACATTTTAATAGGAACTGTTGGCTTATACATATAATTGAAGGTATGCACAACAAAACGAATCAAAACATTATCTTCCTTTATGGCGCATGCAGTAAGGCAAGAGGAGAGCTTGGTAGAGATTAAATTTTTTTCTTCACTAGACAAGGTAAAGTGATTTTTTATGTCTAAAAATAAAGGAGAAGGAGTATTATCGGTTAGACTCATTACGGTTTGATATACTTGTTCAATTTGTTCAGTGTCAAATTTTAAAAAGCTGGCTGAAGGTAAAAATACGACAATACCATCGTTACGTAATTGCATCGTTGCAAATTCAAGCTCAATTGTCTTGATAATATCAATGTGTTGATGATCTTTGTTAAACAAGAAAGTAGCTTTTTTTAGTTAAGTTGTTAATTCTACTCTTAAATTGTTCCAATTGTTTCAAAAACTAAATTTAATTACAACAACAGAACTTCTTACCTTTGATTTTTAAAAGATTATAACATGGGCAAAACAAAAATTGCAATTATTGGAACTGGAAACCTAGGGTCTTCATTGGTTAAAGGGTTGGTGGCAAGTGGAAAATATAAACCAGAACAATTTACCTTAACACGCAGAAACATGCTTAAACTAGATTATTATAAAGAACAAGGTTATCATGTGAGTGCCAGCAATGTTGAGGCAATTAAGGGTGCAGATATTATTTTTATTGCTGTGTTACCACAAAAAATTAATGTGGTTTTAGACGAGTTAAAAGGAAAAATAAAAACCAATCAATTGGTAGTTTCCTTGGTTACTGGTATAAAAGTTAGCGATGTTCAGCATGTTTTAGGAACCAAAATCCCTCTTGTGAGAGCCATGCCAAATACGGCTATTTCTATTCGTGAATCCATGACTTGTATAGCTACGTCGCCGCAATGGAATAGCTATGTTCCTCAAGTAACTGAACTTTTTAATTTGGTTGGAGAAACTTCGGTAATTATTGAAGAACAGATGACCTCAGCCACAGCATTATGTGCTTGTGGAATCGCGTTTTTTTTAAGAGCTATTCGAGCAGCATCGCAAGGTGGAAATGAAATCGATTTCCATGCAAGTGAAGCCCTAAAAATGGCTGCACAAACTGCACGAGGGGCAGCTAGTTTATTAATTGCAAACAAATCTCATCCAGAAGATGAAATAGACAAAGTTACTTCTCCTAAAGGATGCACCATTGCTGGGTTAAACGAAATGGAGCATCACGGATTTAGCTCTTCATTCATTAAAGGGATAACCATTTCTGCAAAACAAGCCAAGGAATTGGGTAATCAACACAAATAAATGACTAGTTTTAGGTATGAAATTATTGAATTTAATACGTACCGGATTTTCTATTAATTTTAGAAGAATACCTGAGCGACACCGAATTTTGATACTTGCCTTGTTAGTTGGCTTGCTATCAGGATTTTCGGCGGTAATCATAAAAAATACGGTTCATATTACCAAAACACTATTGACTTGGAGTTTTGTTAAGGAGTATGAAAATTACCTCTATTTTCTTTATCCTTTAATAGGATTATTTTTAACGGTATTGTTTGTAAAATATATTGTAAAAAATCCAATAGGACATGGTGTTCCCAATGTGCTTTATGCTATTTCAAAAAACAAAAGTATTATCAAGGCACAAGCCATGTTTGCTTCGATCATTGCCAGCTCGTTAACGGTTGGTTTTGGTGGCTCAGTAGGGTTAGAGGGACCAACAGTATCAACTTCGAGTGCTGTGGGAAGTAATATTGCTCAATTTTTTAAACAAAATTATAAAACTACCACATTGTTATTAGGGTGTGGTGCTGCAGGGGCAATGTCTGGTATTTTTAATGCCCCTATTGCTGCCTTGGTTTTTGTTTTAGAGGTATTTATGTTTGATTTAACGTTAACCTCTATGATTCCTTTTCTTGCCGCATCGGTAGCTGCAGCGTTAAGTTCACGAATGATGTTGGGAAACAATGTGCTTTTTGATATTAAGATTAATCATGTGTTTATCGCATCAAATGTACCGTTTTATATTTTGCTTGGGGTCTTTACAGGGTTAGTTTCTGCATATTTTAATAAAATTTTTACTACCATCGAGGCCTTTTTTGAGAAAATAAAACAAAAAAGAGTGAAACTTATTTTTGGAGGAACCATGTTGGGGGTATTAATATTTTTTGTGCCACCACTTTATGGGGAAGGTTTTGAAACGATTATTGCATTATTAAACAACAGACCGGAAGAAATTTTTAATAACAGTATGTTTTATGAACACCAAACAAACATTATATTGATTTTGGTATTACTAACAGGTATTATTTTTTTAAAAGTAATTGCTTCGGCTATAACTTTTGGAGCAGGAGGTGTTGGTGGTGTTTTTGCCCCATCATTATTTATGGGTGCAACAAGTGGATTTGTATTTGCAAAATCAATCAATTATTTTGCAGGAACCGAACTGCCATTAACCAATTTTTCGTTAGTTGGTATGGCTGGTTTAATAGCGGGAGTTTTACACGCTCCATTAACAGCACTATTTTTAATAGCTGAAATTACTAAGGGTTATGAATTGATGATTCCTTTAATGATTACAGCAGCTATTTCTTATATAACCTCCAAGTATTTTGTAGAACACTCGGTATATACACATGAATTAGCCAAACGTGGTGAGTTGTTAACTAGAAACAAAGATAAAACGATATTAACATTGATGAATTTGAATGATGAAATAGAAAACGACTTTATCAATATGCTTCCTCAACAAAAATTAGGTGATTTAGTAAAAGTTGTTTCCGTTTCTTCTAGAAATTTATTTCCTGTTGTTGATGAGAAAGGGGTATTACAAGGTATAATTACACTTGATGATTTTCGAGAAATTATGTTTAAACCTGAATTGTACGAAACCATAACAGTTGAATCTTTAATGACTTTACCTCCTGGTTATATTTTCCTGTCGGACAATATGGACGCTGTTATGGATAAATTTTCACAATCCAACGCTTGGAATTTACCAGTAATAGATGGTGAAAAATATATTGGATTTGTATCGAAAGCAAAACTATTTAATGCTTATCGTAAAGAACTCATGCGGTTTTCTGAAGAATAAATTTTACTTTTAGTTTATGAAAAGCTATCACATAGAAATAAATGATACCCCCTTTAAATTTGAAGATGTTTTTTCTACAAAAACGGTTGTGGTAAAAACTATATTGAATCAAAAAGTAGTAGCAAAAAAAAGCTATGCGTGGGTTGATTTAGCGATGGTATACAAAACTATTTCTAACAGCGAACTAGTCGATTTGTCTCATAGTTATGTAAAAAATTTTTCTTTACAAAATCTGAAAAAGCAAGGCCAAATTGGTGATGAAGAAATAGTTACTCTATTAAAGTTTAAAGCTAAAAATACTTTTTTTGATGCCGATAAAATAGTCGATTTTTCGAAAGCAATCTTTGTGGGAGGTGCCGATTTTAGCGATAGTATTTTTGCCAATGGAGAATTATCGTTTTTAAATGCAAAATTTGAAGAGGGTAATGTAAAATTTAAACAAACCCTATTTGAATGCAACACTGTTAATTTTCAATATACAAAATTTGGAAAGGGCGAAGTTAATTTTGGAAATGCAGTTTTTAATGGAGAACAAGTATCATTTATTAATACATCTTTTGGTGATGGACATGTGTTTTTTAAGAATGTCGAATTTAATGAAAGCAAGCCGGTATTTCATTTTTCAAAATTTGGAGTGGGCGATAAAAACTTCGAAAATGCCCATTTTGGAAATCAAGGATGCGATTTTAGAAAAGTTGAATTTGGATCTGGAAAACTCGATTTTAGAAAAGCTAGTTTTGGCAATGGTGATATTGTTTTTGATGAATCAGAAATTATTTCAGGAAAGTTAATTTTTCGATTGGCAAGTTTTGGTGCAGGATTAAAGTCGTTTAAAAATGTCGATTTTGGAACCGCCGAAATATTGTTAGAAAACGTAAATTTTGGTAGTGGAATTGTAAGTTTTGCCCAAAGTAAATCCAAACATATTTCGTTTAAAGGTTCGCATTTAAATGTGTATTTAGATTTAAAAGTAAACGAATGCGATTGTGTTGATTTAACCGATACCGTAATTCGCGATATTGTAGATTTAAAACCATCCACTTATCCTGTAAAAATCTCAAAACTCTATCTTGTTGGAACGCGTAATCTTGGACGAATTATTGTTGATTGGGATTTGAACGACATAAAAAACTTGATAAAAAACCAAGAAGATTCCAGTTTTCAACAAAAAGCCGAACAGTTTAATATTTTTAAAGAAAATTGCCATTTAAACGGACAATATGAAAGCGAAGATAAGGCCTATATTCAATATAAAAGATTTGAGCATCGTGCCGAAGTAAGAAGTGTATTAGAAAAAAAAGGAAAAGCATATTTAAGGCTTCCATTTTTATTTTTTAGGTGGTTAATCTTTGATAAAATGGGGTTGTTTGCTACCAACCCGTTAAGGGTGTTGCTCACTATGATTATTGTTTATTGTTGTTTTAGCTTGGTTTATTTTTTAGTTGGTCATTTTGACATGGGAAGCATTATTAATGCAGTAGGTGCAACTGATAATTTATCGTTTCTACAAACTTGTTTCTATCATAGTGCAATTACCTTTTTAACCATTGGATATGGCGATTATTATCCGGTTGGTTTTGAGCGAGGAATATCTATTATCGAAGGATGGATGGGTGTTTTTTTAATGAGTTATTTTACCGTGGCCTTTGTAAGAAAAATACTACGTTAACATAACAAAAGAAGTTTGTCGATTTTTATAAACAAAGAATTGGTGTCACATATTTATAAATAAATGGGAAGTCTTTTAAAAAAATCAGAAATCAGAAACTTTATTTTTATATTTTTTGGATGTTCTTTTTTGGCATCTGGAATGGTTGGATTTTTAATTCCAAATAAAATTGCAACTGGCGGTATTGCGGGGTTATCAATTGTTTTACACCACTTATTTAAATTACCTACAGGGCTTATTTTAGCCATTGTTAATGTGCCCTTATTGTTGGTAAGTGTAAAATATTTAGGTAAAAAATTTGCCTTTCGAACCATTGTTGCTATTGCATTAATAGCTATTATGGTCGATTTTATGGCTGAGGTTATTCATTTTCCCACATTAAGTAACAATACATTATTGGCCACACTTTATGGTGGTGTAGCCGTAGGAATTGGATTGGGATTAATTTTTAAAGGAGACGCATCGGCAGGTGCAGGAACTATTCTTGCCAAAATTTTTAACGAAAAAATGGGTGTAAAAACAGGTTATGTTATTTTGGTATTAGATGCGTTTGTGGTAATTATGGCTGGATTGGTGTTTCGTGATGTTGAATTGGCGCTTTGGAGTTTAATCAGTATTTACATCGCATCAAAACTTATTGATATGATTTTGACTGGTCGTCAACATGAAAAAGTAGTGCATATTGCTACTAAAGATTTAGAATTGTTGAGCGACAAAATTGCGGAAGAATTGTACCTTAGGGGAACCATTTTGAGTGGTAAAGATTTGAACTTGGGAACCGACAAAAACATTATTATGATTGTGGTTGAAATCAACCGACTAAATGCTTTAAAAAACCTAGTTCAAGAGTTCGATCCTAACGCTTTTATGGTGGTAATGGAAGCCTCCGAATTACTAGGGCCTAGAAGAATTGTTGGTTAATCAGCTTTTGTTTTTTGTTAAGCAATTAAAAAATAGTACTTTAGCTTAAAAACAATAAATAGCTACATATGAAAAAATCGTTTTATTTAGGATTGGTTTTATCCACCATGTTGTTCAGCTGCGTTAACGAAACCGAAAAAGCACCTGAAAATGAAAAAATTCAAACCGAGGCGCAAGCCTTTTTAGACAGCTATACCAAAGAATTTCAAACGTTATATGCTGCATCTAGCGAAGCAGAGTGGAAATCTAACACGTTTATTAAGGAAGGAGATACGTTAACTGCTTATCAAACTGGTGTGGCTAATGAAGCATTAGCTGGTTTTACAGGAAGTGAAGCCAATATTAATGAAGCTAAAAAATACTTAGCTCAAAAGGAATCCTTAACCGAAATACAAATAAAACAATTTGAAGCCATTTTATATGCTGCAGCAAACAATCCAGCTATTGTTAAAGATTTAGTGAAAGAAAGAATAAAAGCAGAAACCGCCCAAAATGACAAAATGTTTGGCTTTACTTTCCGAATTGACACTAAAGAAGTTACTCCAAACGACATCGACAAAATAATGGATGAAGAAACCAATTTGCAAAAACGCCAGAAAGCATGGGAAGCAAGTAAAGAGGTTGGTAAAGAACTAAAAGCTGGGTTGAATAATTTACAACAGCTTAGAAACAAAACGGTTCAAGCACTGGGGTATTCTGATTATTTTGCTTACCAAGTTTCTGAATACGGTATGACGGTGGACGAAATGCGTCAAACTACCCAACAAATGATAAAGGATATTTGGCCATTGTACCGAGAGTTGCACACCTATGCTCGTTATACCTTAGCCAAAAAATACAACGCTCCAGTACCTGAAATGTTGCCAGCACATTGGTTAACCAATAAATGGGGTCAAGATTGGAGTGGAATGGTTAATGTTGAAGGTATTGATTTGGATGGAGTTATTAAAGAAAAAGGCCCAGAATGGATTGTAAAAACAGGAGAAGAATTTTACATGAGTTTAGGTTTTGGTAAATTGCCTGAAACGTTTTACGAAAAATCGAGCTTATATCCAGTTCTTCCAACCGACGATTTTAAGAAAAATACCCACGCTTCTGCTTGGCATATGAATTTAGATAAAGATGTTCGTTCGTTAATGAGTATTGTGCCAAATACCGAATGGTACGAAACGGTGTTGCACGAATTAGGTCATATTTATTACTACCAAACCTACACCAATAAAGATGTTCCACCATTATTGAGAGCTGGAGCAAACCGTGGTTTTCATGAGGCAATGGGTTCGTTAATGGGCTTAGCTGCTATGCAAAAACCATTTTTACAAGGATTAGACTTGTTAGGTAAAGATGTAAAAACCGACGAAACTCAAAAGCTGTTGAAAGAAGCCATGAATTATGTGGTATTCTTACCATTTTCTGCAGGCGTAATGACCGAGTTTGAACACGAATTGTACAGCAACAACTTAGCACCCGACCAATATAATGCAAAATGGTGGGAATTGGCAAAACAGTATCAAGGTATTGTGCCTCCAACCGAAAGAGGTGCTGAATATTGCGATGCTGCATCAAAAACTCATATCAACAACGATGCCGCGCAGTATTACGATTATGCCATTTCGTATGTGTTGTTGTTTCAATTTCACGACCACATTGCAAAACAAATCTTAAAACAAGATCCTCATGCTACCAACTATTATGGAAGTAAAGAAACGGGTGAATTTTTAAAATCGATGATGTATTCTGGAAGCTCTAAAGATTGGAGAGCATTAATGAAAGAAAAATTGGGAGCCGACATGAGCGCCAAACCCATGTTGAAGTATTTTGAACCATTAATGCAGTTCCTTAAAAAAGAAAATGCTGGAAGAACTTATACACTTCCTGAAAAATTTTATTAAAAAGAAATTTTTTATATCACAACCTAAGAGCCCATTATTTTATGGGTTCTTTAAGTTTAAATCGTTAATTTTTGTAATGTTTGGCTATAGTTTTTTAGTTTGTGTATCATAAAATCGGTAGCCGTTTCAAAATTTACAGAATTAATCATGAATGGACTTCCTTAGTTCTTTTTTTCTGTTTATGGTCACTTTTTAAAAGCATTAACTAACCAATCATAAAAAAATCAGAATTTAGTGGGTTAAAACAAATCAAATAAGTTACCGTTATCAATTAAATGAACAACTATCAATTACTCATTAGCAAATTGGATGCTTTCATTAGGAAGTATTATAAAAACCAGCTTTTAAAAGGTGGTATTTATGCAGTTTCGTTGATTATTGGGTTGTTTGTCTTTGTTACATCGGTTGAATATTTTGCACAATTTAATATTTTAGGAAGAACCATTTTGTTTTATGTTTTTTTTCTGTTAGTTGCTTATGTGTTGACCTATTACATTTTTTTGCCCATCAGCAAGCTTTACAAGTTTGGTAAAATTATCAATCATCAGCAGGCGGCTGAAATTATTGGAAAACATTTTACAGAGGTAAAAGATAAATTAACCAACGTGCTCCAACTCAATGATTTGGCTTATCACAATCCCAATCAATTGGTGTTGGCTAGTATTGATCAAAAATCGGCTCAACTTCAACCTATACCATTTGTAAATGCGGTCGATTTTAATGAAAATAAAAAATATTGGAAAATTGCTTTATTCCCCTTGTTGTTTATGTTGTTAATAACTGTTTTTTCTCCTAATATATTAAAAACAGGAACAAGCAGATTGGTTCATCATAATAGTATTATTAAACCCATTGCGCCATTTACTTTTAATATTCAAAATAAAGAGTTGAGTGTAATGAAAAATAATGACTTTGTATTAAATGTTTTTATCTCTGGTAATCAACTTCCCGATAAGGTTTTTATTAATCATAATGGAATAAAACTAGGATTATCTAAAACAGATAAACGCAAATTTACATACACGTTTAAAAATGTAAATGTTCCCATAAAATTTGTTTTAAGCGCTTCTGGTTTTGAGTCGAACGAATATTTACTAAAGGTTTTACCCAATCCTATTTTAACCAATTTTATCGTTCATTTAGACTATCCAAAATACGTTGGCAAACAAAACGAGATGTTAAACAATGTAGGTGATTTTACTGTTCCAGAAGGAACTAAAATTAAATGGGAGTTCTTTACTGAAGATGCTGAAAAATTATTGTTTAGTATTTTGGATACTTCGTTTGCTTTACCAATCACTAATAAGCAGTTTAATTTCAATACCGTTGCTAAGCGTAGTACTAATTATGCTGTTTTACCATTTAATGATTTAGTTGCCGCAAAAGACACGTTAAAATATAATTTTCAGGTTATTAAGGATCAGTATCCAACCATTGATTTACAAGAATCGGTTGACTCAACTAATGATAAACGAATCTATTTTAAAGGACTTATTAATGACGATTATGGTTTTTCAGGTTTAACATTTAATGTTAAAATTGTTACTAAGATAGATTCGTTGCCGGATAGAAATGAAGTCAAACAAGTTTTTTTGCCTTTTAACAAAACCAATAATGCCGACGAGTTTTTTCATTTCTGGAATTTGGAAACACTTCCCATTTTACCTGGCGATGAACTTGTTTATTATTTTGAAGTTTTTGATAATGATGGTGTTAATGGTAGAAAATCTACGAAATCAACTATTAAATTGCTAAAGTTAAAAACAATAAAACAGTTGGATGATAATGTGAGCAAAAGCAACGAAAGTATTAAAGACAAATTAAGCGAAAGCATAAATGATGCTAAAAAACTACAAAAAGACTTGAACGATTTAAAGAAAAAGTTAACTGATACAAAAGAATTAGGTTGGGAGGAAAAGAAAAAAATCAAAGAGTTGTTAGATAAGCAAAAGGAATTGGAACAAAAAATAAATGAATTAACCAAAGAGAATCAACAGAACAATAACCAGCAAAATGAATTTAAAAAGTACGATGAGGAATTATTAAAAAAGCAAGAACAGTTGCAAAAACTTTTTGATGATTTGATGACGGATGAGATGAAAGAAATGATGAAAAAGTTGGAAGAAATGATGCAAAAATTAGACAAAAATCAATTGGGTAATGAGCTAGAAAAAATGGATTTGTCTAATAAAGATTTAGCAAAAGAATTGGATCGTTCGTTAGAATTATTTAAACAGTTGGAGTTTGAACAAAAGCTTGAGGATGTTAAAAATAAGTTAGAAAATTTGGCTGAAAAACAACATAAGTTGTCGGAAGAAACGAGTCAAAAAAAACTTTCTAACGAAGATTTAAATATAAAGCAAAATGAATTGAGCAAGGAGTTTGATGATGTAAAGAAAGGCTTGGATGAACTCAAAAAGAAGGATGAAGAGTTGGAACGACCTAAAGGAATAGAGGATACCAAAGAAAAGCAAAACGATATTTCTGAGGATATGAAAAATGGATCGGAACAACTTCTGAATAATAAAAATAAAAAAGCCTCAGAAAGCCAAAAAAGTGCTGCCAAAAAAATGGAAGAATTAGCTCATGAAATGCAGTCGATGCAATCAAATTCCTCTGAGTCGGCAGAAGATATGGAAGCACTTCGTCAGTTGCTTGATAATTTGTTATACATCTCTTTCCATCAGGAAGATCTGATGGAACAATTTAAAGACATTAAAAACGAAAGTCCAGATTACATTAGGTTAATCCAACAACAAAAAAATCTTAAGGATGATGCTAAAATGGTGGAGGATTCGTTGTTTGCACTTAGTAAAAGGGTTGTTCAATTGGAATCTGCAATCAATAAGGAAATTAGCGCTGTAAATTTTAATATGGATAAAGCGATTGATTTTATGACCGATAGGATTAAACCTATGGCAACAGCAAAACAACAATATGTGATGACTTCTATTAATAATTTAGCACTTTTATTTGATGAGGCTTTGCAACAAATGCAGCAACAAGCTCAGCAAAAACCTGGTGAAGGAAGTTGTAATAAACCAGGAGGAAACGGAAAACCAAAGCCCGGTTTGGGTTCAATGAAAAAATTACAAGAGCAATTAAACAAACAATTAGAGGATTTACAAAAGGCATTGGAAAAAGGTGGTAAAAAACCAGGTGATAAACCAGGGCAAAGCCCTATTAATATGCCTGGTGGTGTAAGTGGTTCAAGTGAGTCTTTTGCAAAGATGGCTTCAGAACAAGCTAAAATTCGTGAGCAGTTGCAGAAAATGAGAGAGTCCATGGACCAAAATGGTAAAAATGGAGTTAATCAATTATCAAAATTAATGGAGGAAACCGAAACCGATTTAGTAAATAAACGTATTACCCAGCAAACAATTAACAGACAAAAGGAAATTTTAACACGGTTATTAGAATCTGATAAAGCGGAAAGAGAACGTGAGTTGGATGAAATACGTGAGTCTAAACAAGGTCAAGATATGCCTCAGTATAACCCTGTAGAGTTTTTTAAGTATACTACAAAAAAGAATTCGGAGGTAGAATTGTTAAAAACAACTCCACCTAATTTTAATAATTTTTATAAAAATAAAGTAGCTATGTATTTTCAAAATTTATCCAAATGAATGTTTTAGATCGAATTAACAATAACATCGAGTTTAACTCCCAACTCAACAACATTAACCAAATTGAACAGTTAATTGATGAGGTTTGCGAAAGACTATCCATTGATGAAGATTATTATGGAAACATGTTAATTGCCCTTACTGAAGCTGTGAATAACGCGATTGTACACGGTAATAAGCAAGACCCTAGTAAACACGTTATGTTGCATTATGAAACCCATAATAATCAAGTTTTGTTTACCGTTAAAGACCAAGGTTTTGGTTTTGATGTTTCAAATGTACCCGACCCCACTAAACCTGAAAATTTGGATAAATTAAATGGTAGGGGAGTGTTTTTAATGAAAAGTCTCGCTGATGAGGTTGTTTACGCTGAAAATGGTTCAAAAGTTATGTTAAAATTCACCATTTCAAATAATTAGTTTTGTCTACACGTATTATTTTTCACTCAGAAGATGTTGACTTTCATTTAGTTGACAAAAAAAAGTTAATTAATTGGATCAAAAATTCTATTAAAAACGAAAGCAAAAAAGTAGGTGAAATTTCCTATATTTTTTGTTCCGACAATTACCTTTATAATATGAATTTAGGGTATTTAAATCATGATACTTATACTGATATTATTACTTTCGATTATACTGAAAATGATATTATCTCTGGCGATATTTTTATTAGTATTGATCGTGTTAAGGATAACGCTAAAAAATTCAGCACTATTTTTGAAAATGAACTCTCAAGGGTTATTATACATGGTGTGCTCCATCTAATTGGTTATAAAGACAAATCTGCTCAAGAAAAACATCTTATGCGTAGCAAGGAAGATTTTTATTTAACTTTGCAAGCTTAAAGGTTCGATGTTTGAGGTTTAAAGTTTGAGGTTATCCAACCTTGAACTTCAAATTTTAACCTCAAACCAAAACTGTTCCACGTGAAACAATAATTATTTTATGGAAAAAAATTATGATGTAATCGTCGTTGGTGCTGGACATGCTGGATGTGAAGCAGCAGCAGCAGCAGCAAATATGGGTTCGAAAACCTTGTTAATTACCATGAACATGAATGCCATTGCTCAAATGTCGTGTAACCCTGCGATGGGTGGTGTTGCTAAAGGACAAATTGTACGGGAAATAGATGCTTTGGGTGGTTATTCCGGAATTGTAAGTGATAAAAGTGCGATACAATTTAAAATGCTCAACAAATCCAAAGGTCCTGCCATGTGGAGCCCTAGAACACAAAACGACAGGATGCTGTTTTCTAACTTGTGGCGTTTAAAATTAGAACAAACCAAAAATTTAGACTTTTGGCAAGATATGGTTACTGAATTAATTATTGAAAATGGAACCTGTTGCGGAGTAAAAACACAAATTGGAATAGAGTTCAAATCTAAATCGGTTATCTTAACTAATGGTACGTTTTTAAACGGTTTAATTCACATTGGTGAAAAACAATTTGGAGGAGGTAGGGCTGGCGACAAACCTTCCACAGGAATTACAGAACAATTAATTGCAAACGGATTTACATCAGGAAGAATGAAAACCGGAACTCCACCTAGAGTAGATGGAAGAAGTTTAGATTACTCTAAAATGGAAGAACAACCGGGAGACGAAAAGCCATCGAAATTTTCATTTTCAACTGAAACACAACCGTTATCGAAACAACGTAGTTGCTACATTACCTATACCAACGACGATGTTCATGATATTTTAAGAACAGGATTTGAACAATCCCCCATGTTTACAGGAAGAATAAAAGGATTAGGACCAAGATATTGCCCATCTATAGAAGATAAAATTGTGCGGTTTTCGGAGCGTAACAGACACCAATTATTTATTGAACCTGAAGGTTGGGACACGGTAGAAATTTACTTAAACGGATTCTCTACTTCTTTACCAGAAGATGTTCAAAATAAAGCCATGCGATTAATTCCAGGGTTCGAAAATGCCAAAATGTTTCGACCAGGATATGCTATTGAATACGATTATTTTCAACCCACTCAATTGCGAAATACTTTAGAAACTAAAGGGGTCTCTAATCTTTACTTTGCTGGACAAATTAATGGTACTACAGGATATGAAGAAGCGGCAGGACAAGGCATTATAGCTGGAATTAATGCTCACCAAAAAATCAACGAAAAAGAACCGTTTATTCTTAAAAGAGACGAAGCGTACATTGGCGTTTTAATTGATGATTTAGTTACTAAAGGTACCACAGAACCTTATCGAATGTTTACCTCAAGAGCTGAATATCGTATTTTATTACGTCAGGATAATGCCGATATTCGATTAACGCCTTTATCGAATAAAATAGGTTTAGCTACCGATGAGATGTTGAAAAAGGTGGAGGTAAAACAAGGTCGGATTGAAAATGTTATTAAATTGTTTGAAGACACTAGTTTAACTCCAGATGAAATAAATGGTTATTTAGAAAAACAGAATTCCTCGGTAGTTAAACAAAAGGTTAAAGCAAATACTATCATAACTCGTCCTAATGTTAATATTTTTGAACTTGTTCAATCAAGTAAAAAACTAACAAACGAGTTGGAAGATTTTGAGGAAGAGGTAATGGAAGGGGCAGAAATATTGATGAAATATGAAGGCTATATTTCACGCGAAAAAGAGGTTGCTGATAAAATGACACGATTAGAAAACATAAAAATTCACGAAAATGTTGATTATAAATCGCTTTCTTCACTTTCTGCAGAAGCAGTAGAAAAGCTTACCAAGGTAAAACCAAGCACTATTGGACAAGCAACACGTATAAGTGGAATTTCTGCTTCCGATATTTCCGTGTTAATGGTTCACATGGGCAGGTAATTGTTTCACGTGGAACAACTGCTTTGCTAACGTCATTACGGGCTTGACCCGAAACCTCATTTTCAAAATCAATAACTGTTACACGGATTAAGCAAAGAGTTGACTCTCAATTTTTTATAAAACAAATTAAATAATTGATTACTAGTGATTTAATTTGTTTTGTTATAAATTTCCAAAAACTCTCACCGTGTTTTTGGGCGATTTAAGCACGTTTTATGCTTCTGTAGTGTGCTACCCTATTTTTTTGGATAAAATTCATCTAACGAAGCATTTTTTAAGTTGTTGAAATTTAAGATGTTAAATAAAAAACACCCTTTTTTTTGATTTTTATGTTACTTTCGCAAAAGAAATTGATTTGTAGAAATATTTAAACTTTCTATTTTAATTTCAACTTATAAAGAAAGAAATTTAATGTTTGGAAAAAAGTAAAAAAATTATGGTATTCAAAAAAACAATTTCCTTTGACATTCTGATTTTTATTGCACTTCTATTAGTTGGGTTGTATTTCCATGTTTTTCTTCCCCTTGGTTTTAATTTCGAACGTATTTACGGCGATTTAGGAGATGCCAGATTTTTAAATTACGTTTTAGAACACTCGTTTTTATATCTTTCAGGTAACTTAGATTCCTTTTGGTCAGCCAATTTTTTTTACCCATTTAAAAATGCAATTGTAATTTCTGAAAATTTAATTGGAACAGCTCCTATATATGCCTTATTTCGTTTATTAAATTTCGATAGAGAAACTTCATTTCAATTTTGGTTTGTCTCATTGACATTACTCAACTACTTTGTATCTACTTATGTTTTTTATAAGTTAACAGGAAAACTATCTATTGCAGCTATTGGAGGGTTTATTTTTGCTTTTAATATTTCACAATTTGGACAATACAACCACCTACAAGTATTGCCACGCTTTATTATTCCGATAGCCATTTACTATGCTATCCTATTTATCAAATCACACGATATAAAGCATTTTACAATATTTATTTTTTCTATAGTATTTCAATTTTATTGTGGAATTTATTTAGGGTTTTTACTTGTTATCGCAATATTGTTCATCTATTTGTTAAGTTTCATCATTGATTATAAATCTTATATAATTCTAATAAAAAACTACGTTTTGTTATTTAAAATTTTTCTAATAACAATTATTCATGGTGCATTATTATACGTCTTATTTCAACCTTATTATGAATGGTCACAAATACTTGGTAAAAGAAATTTTGAAGAGATAGAACCATCAATACCAAGAATATGGTCATATTTTTCTTCAACATCAGGCACGTATTTATGGAGTTGGCTTGAAAAAACATTCCAATCTTCGCCAATATGGTGGGATCACTTATTGTTTCCTGGGGCAATTGTATTTGTATCAATAATTTTATCCGTTGTTTTATTTAAAAAAATATTTACATATGATAAAAAATATTACGCATATAGTTTTATCCTTGTTTTTATTTTCACGTTATCTGTAAACGACATAACTCTTTACAAATTATTTTTAAACCTGCCAGGCTTTAATTCTATGAGGGCAATTGGGAGAATAATAAATATTGAACTTTTTTATTTTTCAGTTTTTATCATACTTGTAGTAGGGTATTATTATAAAAAAACGAAATATAAAAAAATACTCATAAGTTTAATTGTTCTGATTACAATTTTAGACCAATCAATTATAAAACAAAATCCTTCACCAACCTATAGCAAATTAGAATCGCAAAATAGAATTACTACTCTAACTAAAAAAATAGTTAACAAAGAAAATTACAGCAGCTTTGCATATTGCCCAATTGATAAAACAGAACCTATTTTTGCCTATCATATTGATGCTATGTTGTTAAGTCAAACCATTAATTTACCAACGGTAAATGGCTATTCAGGTACATGTCCGGGTTTAATTTGTGAATTTATTAATCAACTAGATACGACCAGTTTATACAAGTGGACAAACGAAAACAAAATAAATAAAAAGGATGTGTTAATTTTATTTTAACAACGAAATAAACAACGCAGCATTTAAATAATTACTCAATAATATCCCTCGATTATATAATATATAGATGATAGACTAAATTTTATTTTGTTTATTTGCGTTATTATTAACAATTTATTAAATATGACATCGAAATTTACATATAAAGATATTGATCAAGAAGGACTAGATACTCTTTCTGTTATTTCTAAAGCAGATAAATTTAATGGGTGGATGTACGAAACTATCAAACCATTTTGTCGCGGTAAAATTCTTGAAATTGGAAGTGGTGTTGGGAATATATCAACATTTTTCTTAAATGATAATTGTGAAATTATGTTAACAGACATAAGAGATAATTATTGCGACATTTTAAGAGATACTTTTTCTAACAACCCGTCGTTATTGGGGGTTCAAAATATTGATTTAGTTGATGATGAATTTGACACAAAATACGTTGATTTTATTGGTCAATTTGATACTGTTTTTGCCTTAAATGTTGTTGAACACATCGAAAATGATTTTTTAGCAATTACAAATTGTAAAAAACTTTTGAAACAAGGGGGTAATTTAATTATTCTCGTACCTGCATATCAATCGTTATACAATCAATTCGATAAAGAATTATTTCATTTCAAGAGATACCAAAAAAGAGAAATGATAAAGTTGTTTGAACGAAACAGTTTAACAGTTAAAAAATCCTTTTATTTTAATGCTTTAGGTATTGCCGGTTGGTTTGTTTCCGGCAAATTAGCCAAGAAAAAAACCATCCCATCAAATCAAATGAGTTTTTACAATAGAATTGTTTTTTTAGCTAAATTAATTGACAAAATAATGTTTAACGCTATAGGGCTTTCGGCGGTTGTTATTGGCAAAAAAGATTGAATTGATACGTATGATAGATTTTAAAAAGCTTTCCATTGTAATTCCCGCATATAACGAAGGGAAAACGATTCATGAAATTTTAGATAAAATTTCAGATGTTGTTTTGTTAAATAACATTCAAAAAGAAATTATTATTGTAAACGATTGTTCTACTGACGATACAGTTGAAGCGATTGAAAGATACATACAAAAAAAAATTTCGTTGGCAATTAGATTGTACAATCAAGAAAAAAACATGGGTAAAGGAGCTGCTTTACACAAAGGAATTTCTTTAGCAACAGGTGAATATTTAATTATACAAGATGCTGATTTAGAGTATGACCCGCAGGAATATAATGAATTGCTTAAACCTGTTTTAAAAGGTTTTGCAGATGTGGTATATGGCTCTAGGTTTATTGGAGGAAATCCACATCGTATTTTGTTTTTTTGGCACACCATAGGAAATAAAGTATTAACCTTTGCATCTAATATGTTTACAAATTTAAACTTGTCGGACATGGAAACGTGTTATAAACTTTTTAGAACAGACATTATTCAAAACATAAAATTAAACGAAAAAAGGTTTGGTTTTGAACCTGAAGTAACAGCTAAAATAGCAAAAATAAAAGATCTTAGAATATATGAAGTTGGTATCTCCTATTATGGAAGAACCTTTGAAGAAGGTAAAAAAATAGGGTGGAAAGATGGATTTAGAGCAATTTGGTGTATATTAAAATATAATCTTTTTGTGTGATTAAACGCTTTCAAAATAGACTTTCTGCGATAGCTATAGTTGTTGTGTTAATAATTTCTATTTTTTATTCCTATGAATATAGAGTAAAAGACAATGCTTGGACTCAAATTGTAAATTCTGATGGAAGAGGTTATTATGCATATCTGCCGGCCATATTTATTTTTAATGATTGGAATTGGGACTTTGTATATGAAAAAGAGAAAATAATCATCCCAAGTAATCCTGAACTATTAGGTGATTATATAAATAATGTTAATGGAGAAAAAGTTAATCGGTATTTTATTGGCACTTCTATTTTAATTTCTCCTTTTTTTTTATTAGCCTATTTTCTTTCATATATTTTAGGGCAGCAAATAGATGGCTATTCGTTTATTTTCTTTTATTCAGTTCTTATTGCTGCAATATTTTATTTTATTTTAGGTCTTAATTATGTTAGAAAAACACTCTTATTACTTAATTTTTCTGCGTCTACAACCGCACTTGTTGTTTTGGGTTTTGGGTTAGGAAGCAATTTGTTTCATTACGCCAATTATGAACCAAGCATGTCTCATATATATTCTTTTGCATTAATTGCTTCTTTTTGCTATTTCAGTAAAAAAATTGCCCTTAATTATTCAAATAAAACATTACTCTTATTAATAGTTCTATTTAGTTTAATTGTGATAGTTCGACCAGTAAATGGATTAGCTATATTCGCCTTACCATTCTTTTTTAATACCTTCTCCGATTTTCTTTTATTTGTTCAAACCATCATTTTTAAGAATTTAAAAACCTTATTTTTAGGTGTTTTAATCTTTCTTTTCGTGATTTCGTTACAAATAGCCCCATACTATTTGCAAGCAGGGAAATTGTGGGTTTACTCTTACAGTGAAGCTAAATTTAATTTTAGTGAACCACATTTTATTGACATTTTGTTTAGCTATCGAAAGGGTTTGTTTGTATACACGCCCATCCTATTTATCTCAATTTTTGGCTTCTTTATCTTACTAAAAAACAATAAATATCAAGTATTAATTTGGTTTATATTTTTTATGTGTACTAATTACATTTTATCAGCATGGTCTTTTTGGTGGTATGGAGGTAGTTTTGGAATGCGTGCATACGTTGAGTTTTTTCCTTTCTTTATGATTTTATTCGCATTGGCTTTTAGCCACTCTAGTTGGTCAAAAAAAGTTGTCGCAATTCTAACTCTACTCTTTATAGGACTAAATTTTATTCAAATGTATCAGTACCAAAACTATATCATACATGGAGTAGATATGGATAAAGAAAAGTTTTGGAATATATTCTTAAAAACAAGTGACATTTATAAAGGGGTGTTTTATGCACATCCATATAATGCAGAATTCCAAGAATATGAAGGTCATGTCCTTTTAAAAAGCAAAAACACGATGGATGAATATGATGCCTATTGGGCAACAAATGGCTCTATTATCGAAATGGAGAATGCGTTTTCTGGCAACAAAGTGTCTAGAGTTGACACAAATCAAATCTTTAGTGAGGCATTTATTTATCAAGTGCCATCAAATTTATATAAGGAATACATATTAAGAATAAACGCTAAATACTATTTGCCGAGTAAAAAATCAAGGTCAAGTATTGTTATAGATATTGCTAACCAAGGTATCACAAAAAAATATGAGACGTATTACACCCACAATATATTTGAAAATACACCTCTAAATCAGTGGTTAGATCATTCTATAAGTTTAAAATTATCGGATATTAAAAAAGATGATGTTATAAAAGTCTATTACTTAAATAGTGGAGAAGAAAAGAGCTTCTTAGATGATATTGAAATAAACTTACTAGAAGGCACAGATTACAGGAGAGAGGCTCAGGATGAAAATTACTATAAAACGCTTATTTTAAGTAATCCTGATTGGTTAGAACTTGTTAAACAAAAAGCCAAAAAATCAGGTGTTGAAGTTGATGAAATGATTCGTCTTGATGCTAGCTATTCTGCAAATCAAGAAAAAGAAATTGTAGAAATTGAACATCAAATAATTGAAAATAGTGAACAATTTTCATCTGTTAAACAATCGTCCCTGAAAGAAAACAAATCAATAAAAATAACGCTGTACGAGAAAGCATTAGAAGCGTACTTAAAAAAATAATTTGTTATTGTCCGTAGGTTTAACATCCTACCAAATAATAAATTTAAAAAAAATTTATTACCGTTGTAATTTTGATTATTATCAATTAATAAATATATACTTTTGCAGAAAAATTATTCATTATGAAAAACTACTTATTAATTATTTCACTTGCTTTATTTTCGTGTTCTAATAGTGAAAACAACGATCAATCAATAAATAATGAAATACAAACTCCAATTCCATTAAGAGAAGTTAAGACTTTAGACGCTATTATAGCTCAAATTAAAGCCGATACCGCTTGGTACAAGTTAGTTGAGACAAAAGCAAAAGAACAAAATTTACCCATTGATACTGTACTTTTAGGTGATGCAAAATACATGGAAGTTATAGAAGCTGAAGTTGTAAAAATTGAAAATGATATAATTCAATCACCTGAGTGGTTTGAATTAGTAAGTAAAAAAGCTAAAGAAGAAGGCGTTTCTATTGATGAGCGAATAAAAACAGAAGCATCATGGGTAAATGAAGAGAATAAAAAGAAATTAAACCCTTAATTCTCTACCCATTTTTTAGGTTCAAACACCTCAATTTTAAAATCATCAATTAGCATAGGTGTTGAACCAATATTCCAAAAGTAGGCTTTTATCTTATCATCATTATGCCGTATAAATGGGGTTAAATAATCTAAATGTATTTTATTCCAGCTGTTTAGTTTTATTTCAAAATTATCGTAATTCGAAGTAACGTATTTGTATGATTTTCCGTTCTTTTCTGTTGAAATAACAATACACGAATTACTTTCTGAATAAGGAACAGTTAAATAGTCGAGCCTTAAAAAGCATTTAACATACTGATTGTTAATAATATAA